>JBBQML010000033.1:0-15055 GCA_038328885.1 Verrucomicrobiota bacterium
TACAGGCCCTGCCGCCGGAGAAATAGCCACGGGCACCACCATCAGCCACCGGAGTCGAGTGCCTTGCGAACCGCACGCGCCAGATCATCGGCCTGGTAGGGTTTGGGCAGGAAAACCACGTCCTCCAGGGCGCTCCGATCCTGCCTGACCAAGTCGAGACTGTACCCGCTGGAAACCACCGCGCGCAGGCCCGAGCGCAGTTGCCGCAGCCGCTGAATAAGCTCCAACCCGGTCATGCCGCCCGGCATCACCATGTCGGTGAGCACGAGATCGATGTGCTCCGCATCCTGGTCCCAGCGTCGCATGGCCTCCTCGCCGTTACCCGTTTCGTGCACCGAATAGCCGTAGGAGCGCAGGGTCATGGCCGCCATCCGCCGCAGGGCGTCGGCGTCCTCCACCAACAGGATGGTCTCCGTGCCGCCGGGCGCCGGTTCGTCGGGCGACCCGGCAGTGCGCGAATCCTCGAGGGGCGCCGCCGCCTCCGGCAGGTAGACGGCGAAGGTGGAGCCCTGCCCCACCTCGCTCTCCACCTCTATCCAGCCACGGTGCTGCTCGACGATCCCGTGCACCGTCGCCAACCCCAGGCCAGTGCCGTGACCCACTTCCTTCGTGGTGAAGAAGGGCTCGAAGATACGTTCCAGGGTCGCGGCTGCCATGCCTGAGCCGGTGTCCATCACCTGCAGACGCACGAAGGACCCGGGACACCCCTTGGTCCGCCCAGCCAGGGACGCCTCGTCCAACTCCACCCGGTCGGTGACGACACGCAGGAGGCCGCCGCGCGGCATGGCGTCGCGGGCGTTGACGGCCAGGTTCACGACCGTCTGCTCCATCATGCCCGGGTCCG
This sequence comes from Verrucomicrobiota bacterium, assembly GCA_038328885.1. Classification (GTDB taxonomy): domain Bacteria; phylum Verrucomicrobiota; class Verrucomicrobiia; order Limisphaerales; family CAIMTB01; genus CAIMTB01. The sequence goes on from JBBQML010000033.1 coordinate 845, forward strand.
CTTCGAGCCACATCGGTTCGGCAGCGCAGTCCAACTGGACCTCGATATGCTCGCCCAGCAGACGTTCCAGCATGCGAACGAGCCCGGTGAGCAATCCGTTGAGATCGATGCAGGAGGTCTGCAGGACGTGGCCGCGGCCGAACAGCAGGAGCTGGCGGGTCAGGTCGGCCGCTCGCTCGGCCAGGCGTTGCAGCTCGACCAGGGCCTCGGCGGGCGTGATGCCATTCAGACGCGCCGGATCGCGCAGGCCGGCAAGGTTCATCAGCATCGCCGCCAGGATGTTGTTGAAATCATGGGCGACCCCGCCCGCAAGCTGGCCGACCACTTCCATCTTCTGCCCCTGCAGGAACTGCGCCTCGAGTTGCTTGCGCCGCGTGAGGTCCTCCACCACGGTAATCAGGCTGTCCGGCGCACCCGAGGGATGCCGGAGCAGGGAGACCGAGACATTCGCCCACACGGCGTGCCCCAGGGCGTGCACGTACCGTTTTTCCAACGTAAAGGAGCGGGTCTCTCCGTTCAGCAACCGCTCCAGGTGGGAGTCCTCCTCCTGCAGGTCCTCCGGCTGGCTGAGCTCCCGCGCCGTGAGCCGGTTCAACTCCTCGGCCGGACGTCCCAGGATGTCGCAAAGCCGGGCATTCACCCTCAGGAACCGACCCTCGAGCGACACCTGTGCCATGCCCACGGCCGCCTGATCGAAGGTCGCCCGGAAGCGCTCCTCGCTCGCCCGCAAGGCGTCCTCGGCCCGGCGACGTTCGCTGATGTCGAGGATGATACCCTCGCGGCCCAGCAGGTTGCCGGCGTCGTCGAATACTCCAACCCCTTTGTCCAGCACCCACTTCTCCGTGCCGCCCGCGGTATGCAGGCGGTAGCTCAGGGTGTACTGCCGGCGGCGGGAGATCGCGGACTGGACAGCGTCCCAGACCGCCTCCCGGTCGTCCTGCCGGATGAGGTCCCCGTAGAGCAACCGCCGGTCGCCATGAAACGCCTCCGGCGGGTAACCGGTGACTTCGTGGGCCCCCTCGCTGGCAAAATCGAGCGGCCAATCCTCCGCGTTCCCGCAGCGGTACGCCATGCCGGGCAGGTTCGCGAAGAGGTTCGCCAGCCGACGACCCTGCTCCCGGATTTCCTCCTCCGCTCTCCGTTGCTCGGTGATGTCCTCGAACACCCCGATGAACTCCGCCGGTTCCCCGGTGGCGGTCCGCAGCAGCGCGAGCGTCACCTTGACCCAGACGGTCGAGCCGTCCCGGCGGGAGCAGCGCTCGGCCAGCGTGAACGATCGCCGCTGGCCGGCCAGCAACTCGGCCGACAACCGGCTCTGCACCGCCAGGTCGGCAGGTTCGGTGACGTCTGCGCAGGGCACCCCGGCAAGCGACCCCTCGTCCGGGTACCCGAGAATCTCGCACAACCGACGGTTCACCCGCAGGAAGACACCCTCCAACGAGGTCTGGGCCATCCCCACGCCGGATTCCTCGAACGTGGTCCGGAACCGCGCTTCGCTCTCGCGCAAGGCCTGCTCGGAAGCCCGGCGGTCGGTGATGTCGCGCAGCATCGACATCACCGCCGGCTGGCCCTCGAACTCGAAAACGTGGGCGCTGACCTCGACCGGAACCGAGTGCCCGTCCCGGTGCCGCAGGGCGGTTTCGAAGCGTGCATGGCCCTGCCGGCGCAGGCGCCGGATCCGCTCTGCCAGCCTCGCCGCCCCCTCCGCCGGCTCCAGGTCGGCCGGAGACAACCGCAGATACTCCTCCCTCGGATACCCAACGATCTGACACGCTGCCTCGTTGACCTCGAGGAACGGCCCCGGTTGGTCGTCGTTCCCAAGCGCTGCCACCGACGCGCCGTCCAGGACGCTCTCGAACAGGAGGCGGTAGCGCGCCTCGTTCTGCGCCAGGGCGCGCTCCCGGTCCTTCAGGTCGGTGATGTCGAGCATGACCCCGACCACCCCGGTCGGAACCCCGGCGGCATCGCAGCAGACCCCCTTGTGGAGCGACATGTCCCGACGGGACCCGTCGGGAAGGGTGACGACAGTGACGTAGTTCTGCACCGCCCCGCGACCCTCCCTGAACAACGCATCGTCGGCGTCAAGGTAGCGGTCCGGCACCTCCAGCGGGAACAACTCGTCGGTGGCCAGGTGGCGCACCTCGTCGCGGGTCCGCCTCACCAGGCTGGCAAAAGCATCGTTGCAGCGAACGTAACGGCCAGTCGGATCCCGCAGGAAAATCGGGGCTGGAATCACTTCGATCAGGGTCTCGAAGAGCTGCTTCTGCGCCTGGACGGCCTCCTCGGCCCGCCGCCGATCCTCCTCGCGTTCGAGATGATCCAGCGCCATCCCGACCGAACCGGCTACCTCCGCCAGGAGGGCGGTCTCGCGCGGGCCGAAGACCCCGGCCTGGTCGGAGTACACAGAGAACACTCCCCAGGGCCGTCCGGCGAGCGAGATCGGCATCGCCGCAATCTCGCGCATGCCCTCCACAACCACCGGCCCGCAACCCGGGCTCACGGGGGCGCCGGCCGTCGAGAGACTGCTCACCACGGCACGGCCGCGCATGAACGCCTGGGCGCAAGGACAAGCCTGTCCTGGAAGCGCCCCTGAGGCTCCCGGGCTCTCCGGGGGCACAGGCACGGCCGTGCAGGCAGCGTGCCCCGACACGCCCCACGAAGCCACGGCCTCGATCGTGCGGGTCAACCCCTCGTAACGCCCCACCCAGGCGAGCTGGTAGCCGGCGGTCTCAACCGCGATGCGACAAACCTGATCCAGGAATTCGGGCTGCGAGCGGGCCCCGATGACGGCCCGGTTGACCTGGCTGAGGACCGCGTAGAGGCGGTTCAGGCGGCGGATCTCGAAATCCGCGTTCTGCTTGTAGATCGCCATCTCGATGACCGTCCGCAGGTCGCGGTCATCGAACGGCTTGAGAATGTACCCGAAAGGCTCGCTGACCTTGGCCCGTTCCAGCGTGAACTCGTCGGCGTGCGCGGTGAGGAAGACCACGGGTTGATGGAGGCGCTCGCGAAGCTCCCAGGCGGCCTCAATCCCGTCGCGGGGGCCCTTCAACCGGATGTCCATCAGCACGAGATCCGGCCGCTCGCGCGCGGCGATCGCCAGGGCGGCGTCGGCCGAAGCCGCCTGCCCGACCACTACATAGCCCAGGCGGATCAGGCGCTGCTCGATGTCGAGGGCGACGACCATCTCATCCTCCACGATCAGGATCCGAGATTTATTCATGGTGGCGACGGAGAAGGAGCGGGTTTCGACGATGAGACCATGGACGACGAACGGCTAGGGACGGAAGACAATCCGCGCCACGACCCCGCCCTCGGAATGCACCGTGGCCTCGCCCCCCAACTGGGTTGCCAGGCCGCGAATGAGCTGGAACCCAAGCGACCGCGCCTGGGTGAAATCCAGGCCGGGTGGGAGCCCGACACCATTGTCGGCTACCTCCAGGATGAGTCGTTCCGGACCCTCGCGGCGGACCTCGACCGCAACCCGACCTGCCCGACCGCCGGGAAAGCCGTGCTTGAGTGCATTGGAAACCAACTCATTCACCAGCAACCCAAAGGGCAGGGCAAGGTCCAGTTCCAACTGGAGGTCGCCCTCGGGCACCCGCCAGCCCACCGCGATGCGAGGGGTTTCACCGCCCGCGGCTCGCGTCAGGTGCGAGCAAAGCTTCTCGAGGTAGAGCCCCACCTCTGCCCGGGCCAGGTTGCCCGAGCGGTAGAGGGTCTCGTGCAGCAGCGCCATCGAGCGCACGCGATCCTCGGTGTTTCGGAAAGCCGCCACCGCCGTTTCATCCTGGATCTCGCCCGATTGCAGGTGCAGCAGGCTGCTCACGATCTGGAGGTTGTTCTTCACCCGATGGTGAACCTCCTTGAGCAGCGCATCCTTCTCCCCCAACGACGCCCGCAGCGCCTTCTCCGCCCGTTTGCGGGCGGTGACGTCATTGAACGTGCAAGCGAACTGCCCCGGCTTCGGCCGAAAGGCCATGACCTCAAAATCACGCCCAAGGGCGGCGGCAGTCATCTCGAACCGCATCGACTCCCCGGTCAACGCCACGCGCCCGTAGCGCTCGATCCACTCCGGTTCCAACGCCGGCAAAACGTCGCGCACGGTCCGCCCCAGCACCGAGGTCGCCTTGAGGCCGGTGACCACCTCGAAGGCCGGGTTGACGTCGAGGAACCGGTAGTCCACGGGACAGCCAACCGAGTCACACAGAATCTCGTGCAACGCGAAGCCATCCAACATCTGGTTGAAAAGGGAACGGTACTTCTCATCCGAGGAGCGCACGGCCCTTTCCATCTCCTTGCGTCGGGTGACATCTTCGCTGATCCCGAAGACGCCCAGCACCTTCCCCCCGGCATCCCGGTAGGGCAGCTTCAGGGTGTGGATCCACCGGGTGCCCGCCGGGCCCTCGTGCCGTTCCTCCAGCTCGATGGGCTTGCCCGAAGTGACCACCGCCAGATCAGTGGAGCGGAGGCGCTCCGCCACCTCGGCGGGGTGGAAAGCCTCGTCCCCCTTGCCGACGACCTCCTCCGCGCCGACCCCGAGCCAACGCGCAAGGTTGCTGTTGCAAACGACATAGACGGAGTTCAGGTCCTTGATGAACACCCGCTGCGGCAGGTTTTCCACCAGGCCTCGACTCATCGCCTCGCTCTGTTCCAGACGCGTCTGCCGGTCCCGTCGTAGCACCAGTTCGCGCCCGAGCTCGAGGTTGTCGCGCTGGCGGAGGATCCAACCACCACCGGCCAGGGCGGCAAGAACCCAAGCCAGCACCGCCCCCCCCGACTTGAGGGCCTGCCCGCGGAGCGATGCCTCGACGGCCCCACGGTCCACCTGGACCACGAGCCACCAGGACAGGTCCTTGACCGGCCGAGCCAGGGCCAGCGCCGGCCGGCCCAGATGATCGATCCCTTCGCTCAACTCGACCACCCCGCCCCCAGCCGTCACCTCACGGGACGGCTCCGGCGGCACCAGCGCCGGCAACAACACCGGGAGGCGGACCGCCCGCGCGAGTTCGGGTTCAAATTCGAACCCGGAACCGGCTGGCCGAAACGACAACCGAGCCAGGCCGTCCATCTCCTTCCGAACCAGCCCGGTGGACCCTGGCGGGGCGAGCGGCCACACGGACAACAGACGCGCCATGAATCGCCGGGTCTCGAGACGCAAAACCACCACCCCGAGCACCTCGCCCGCGGGCCCCGCGACCGGAAACAGCAGGTTCACCCGGGGGGCGCTTCGGGCCGAGGCCCAGGGCAGGTCCCGCAGCGCCGACCTGCCGCTCCCCACGACCTCCCGCACGCCTTCTTCATCGGGCGGTTCCAGAACCCCGGCCGTCGCCGGGAGGAAAGCCCGCACGCGTGCCTCCCGATCCACCAGCAGAACTTCGGAATAGTCCTCCCCCTCGAGGAAGGAGCTCATCCAAGCCGCGAGTTCGGATCCGCCCCGCTCCCCTGCCGTCCCCTGCCCCGGCGGCCGCGAGAGCAATGCCGAAACGCCGGGCAGCAACGCGGTCTGCGCCTGGAACTGGCGCGCGTCGGCCAACCGCTCACGCGTCCACCACGCCAGGTCCGCCAGTTTATCGGCGGCGACCCCAGCCACCTCGGCCGCCACCACCTTGTGACGGCGAGCCTTCTGGGTGCGGTACTCGATCCAACCCGCCCCCCAGACCACCGCAACCGCCAGGAGGATCGCACCAAGCCATAGCCAAACCCGCCGACCTGGACCCAACGAGGTTCCATCGGACAGATTCATGATCGGCGGCGCACGCATCGGTGGAGAATCGACCTGACCGGATCAGCACAACCGTTTTTGCCGGCTGGCGACAGCAGGAAAGTGGCAGTGTTCGCCGTTAAGCCCTCCCGAACCGCGGCTTGGCCCCCCTCCTGAGCCCCCCTAGAGTTCCTTCCCCGGTGCGCATCGCGTTCCTCACCCACGAACCCTTCCATCCCCCGTCCGGCGGCGGATCCGCGGCGGCCGGCTACCTGGTCGCGGAACTGGTCCGCCGCGGCCATGCCGTCGAGGTCTTCGCACCACAAACCGGCGACCTCGCGCCCCTGGAGGCGCACTGGGGGATTCGATTCCATCCGTTCACGCGCTGGCCCATGGGCCGAACCACCCCCCTCCGGACGGCCAAGTACCTCGCCTACCCCTTCGCCCTCGCCCGACAGGTGGCCGCTCACGTGCGCGGGGGCGCGCACTTCGACGTCTGCCTCGCCCAGCATTCGATCTCCGCCGTGGCGGCGGGCCGGCTCAAGCGGCAGTTCGGCATCCCGGTGGTGCTCAACCTGCTCGATTGCCTCACCGGGTTCATGGAGACGTGGCCCGCATGGCAGATGCCCCGTGCCGCCGCCCGCCGCCTGGTCCGTTATGAACTGTCCCTTCCCAAACGCACCCACGCGGATGCCGTGCTGACGGTCTCCGATGCCCTCCGCGACCGGGTGATCGCCGGCGGGTACCCCGCGGACCGGACCCTGGCTGTCTACTACGGCTACGACGCGGCCTTGTTTCGCCACACGCCCACGCTCCCTGCCGCGGCCGGGACGCCCCTGGTGGTGATGCACGGTTCCTTCGACCGCCATCATCTGGGGCCCATCGCCCGCGAGGCGGTCGCGACGATCGCCCGCGCCCGACCGGAGGTGCGGTTCCGGTTCACCGGTCCCCGGACGGCCGCGCTGGGCTCCTTGCTGGAGACCGTCCGGGGCCAGGTGCCTGGCCTGCGCGCCGAGGAGGATGGCTTCGTCCCCTACGAGCGGATCCCGGCGCGACTTGCCGAGGCCTGGGTTGGGATCACCCCGTATGAACCATCCTCCGGCACGCATTGCGCCTTCGTGGCCAAGACCGTGGAGTACCTCGCGCTCGGCCTCCCCGTTGTCTGCACCCCACTGGAAAGCGCCTGCCGATACTACGCGGGCCTGGCGGGAATCCGGTTCACGCCCGCCAACGGTGCCGGTTTCGGTGAAACGGTCCTGTCCTGGCTCGAGTGCTCCCACGAAGAACGCGCCGCGGCCGTCGAACCGGCCCGACAAAAGGTGGCCCGGGAACTCGACTGGCCCATCCTGTGCGGCCGGGCAGCCGACTTCATCGAGGCAACCGTCACCGCCACCCGCGGTCCTCAACCGGGTCCGGACAGCCGGATTCCGAGCGGGTCGCGCTGAGTCGTGACCGGCCCTGGGTAGGCCCTGGGCAGCCCGCAGCGCCCCATTGACGCCCGACCAGTCGGGCCCGGACACTCGGTGCATGGCTGATGTCCATTACCCCCGGAGCCCGCGCGAGACGATGTGCGGCTGGATGCACCTTCCGAGACTCATCGACAAGATCCGGCTCCAACTCGCCGGCAAGCTGCCCGCCGACTACCTGGCCAACTTCGGGAAGGGCTTCGATGCCCTCTGGTTGGAAACCGCCGAAGTGGGGCTGGAGGAACTGACCGAGGTCGTCCGTCGCTCCCTCACCGACGGGGAGGTCGCCGACTGGGTTCGGGAGCGGGTCAGGAAGCCCGAGGAAGCGAAACGCACCCACGCGCAGGGGATGCTGGCGCCGCCCGACCCGGCCGATGCGGAGCGCGTGGCCCGTTTCCAGTTCCGCAAGCAGCAGGCCGGGCTCGCGGGGCGGAACGACGTCCGCAGCTTTGTCGACATCATCGACGCCGACGAGAAGCGGATGTGACCGTGCGGCGGAGCGGCTACTCGTAACGCAGCGACTCGATGGGATCGAGATTGGCGGCCTTCCAGGCCGGGTAGGTGCCGAACACCAAGCCGACGGCGGAACACACCAGCATCCCGATCAGGGCCCAGTCCCAGGGAATCACAGCGGGAAAACCCAGGGCCAGCGCCGCCAGATTGCCAACCAGGATGCCGAGCGCCACGCCCGCCACCCCCCCGATCTGGCAGAGCGCCACCGCCTCCGTGATGAACTGCGTCAGCACGTGCCGCTTCTTCGCGCCGATCGCGCGCCGGATCCCGATCTCCCGGGTCCGCTCGGTGACGCTCACCAGCATGATGTTCATGATGCCGATCCCCGCCGCGACCAGGGCGATCGAACTGATGATCCCGGCCCCGGTGCGGACGGCCAGGGTCAGGGCCCGGAACTGGCGGATGATGGAGTCGTTCGAACTGATCTCGAAGTCGTCCTCATCCCCCGGGGGCACCTTGCGGAGGGAACGGAGGATCCCGCGCACTTGCTCGACGGTCTCCTCGTAGAGCGGCTGCGACCAGGCCTCGACCTGGATCGAGATCGACCGCTCCCTGCCGAAGCGGTTCAACCCCGAGGTCACGGGGATGAGGACAAACGAGTCCTGGTCCTGCCCGAACAGTGGACCTTTCTCCTCGGTGACCCCCGCCACCTGGTAGCCAACCCCGCCGAACTTGATCCGCTCGCCCACCGCGGCGCCATGAGGGAAGAGCTTCCGCGAGATGCTCGAACCGATCACGCAAACATCGCGCGCGCTGTCGAGGTCGGTGTCGTTCAGGGCCCGGCCCTCGGCCACGCCCCAGTTGCGCGTCTGGAAGGTGCCAGGCGTGACCCCCACCAGCGGAACGCTGGGATTCGTCTTGCCCCAGCGGGAGGTGACCTCACCGGCGGTGAGGTCGCAGCTCACCCCCACACTCTTGGCAAGACTGGCCCGCTCACCGAGGGCCACCGCCATCCAGTACCGGAATTGCTTCCGCCGGGAATATCTCTCGTAGGCTCCCGGGTTGTCGTCCACCTGCACCGCCGGGAAGCGCTGCACCGAGAAACTGTTCGCGCCGAGGACATTCAGCTTCGACTCGATGTTGCTCTGCAGGACCCGCAGAGCCGTCATCACCACCACGATCGAGAAGACCCCCACGAGGACCCCCAGCAGGGTCAGGCCCGAGCGAAGCTTGTGGGCCACGATCGACGAGAGCGCCATGGCAAAGCTCTCGCGGACCTCCGCGAGCAGGAGGTTCCGCCGCTGGCTTCGGGATGGGACGACCGGGATCATGAACTCATTCCGCCCGCAGGGCATCAACCGGGTTGAGGCGGGCGGCGCGCCAGGCCGGGAGAAAACCGGAGACGATGCCGGTCACGGCGGCAACCACCAGCGCTGCCACCGCGGTCGGCACCGACATCGAGGCCGCCAGGAAGCGGTCGATCACGAGGGTCATGGGCCAGGCTAGCAGCAGTCCCGCGAGGCCCGCCCCCAGCGAGATCACGGCGGCCTCGGTCAGAAACTGGGTCAGGATGGTGCGGCGCTTGGCCCCGATGGCCTTGCGCACGCCGATCTCGCGGGTGCGCTCCGCCACCGAGACGAACATGATGTTCATCACGCCGATGCCGCCGACGAAGAGGGAGAGCCCGGTGATGAAGAGGCCCACCAGGGCGAGCGTTCCTCCGATCTGGTTGAAGTTCTTCACCAGGGCATCCTGCTGGTTGATCGCAAAATCGTCCGGCGCACCAGGTTCCACCCGACGAAGCTGGCGCATGATGCCACGCAACTCTTCCCGCGCCTCCTCAAGTTCCGCCACCTCCCGGACCTTCACCATGATGCTCACATCCGGCCAGCGGCTCAGGTCGCTGGTGAAGCGGGTGATGGGTATCACCACCTGGTTGTCGAAATTGAAGCCCGTGAAGAACTGCCCCATCTTCTCCAGGACCCCGATGATCTCGTAGCTCGCCGAGCCCACTCTCAGCCGCTTCCCCAGGGGCGACTCCAGGGGGAAGAACTTCGCCGCAAGGTCGGCGCCGATCGCACACACGGGCCGCGCCGCCAGCACCTCGGCCGCTCCGAACCAGCGCCCCTCGCTCAACACGATCCCGCGCACGAGCGCGCTGTCCTCGGTGTTGCCCACCACCCACACGGACCGGGCGCTGCGATTCCCGTGCTTCACCTCGGCGAACCCCTGGGCTTCCACCGACACCGCCCGGGCCAGCGTCGACAGGCGCGCCACGTCGCGGGCGTTGGCCAGCGTCAGCTCCCGACGGTTGCGGCTGAGCCGCCATTCCTGCTCGGAGGTGAACCAGGAAAACCGCTGGATGAACAACACGTCCGCCCCGATGACCGCGATGCTCTTCCGGAACGCCCGGTTCAGGCCGTCGATCGCCGTCGCCATCAGCGTCACGGTGACGATGCCGATGATGATGCCCAGCGTGGTGAGGCCGGCGCGGAGCTTGTTCGCCCGCAGCGCGGCCAACGCAATGACCAGCGCCTCCCGGAACTCGTCGGTGAATCTCATACCCCGGTCGGAGCCCCCGCCCCGGGAGCAGCCACCATCCGGGGTGGGGCGTTGACCTCGTCCACCGCGATCGAGCCGTCCCGAAGGCGGAGGATCCGCCGGGCGTGCCGCGCGACTTCCTCCTCGTGGGTGACCACGATGATCGTATTCCCCGTGCGGGAGAGCTCGTCGAAGAGCGAGAGGATCTCCACCCCCGTCCGGGAGTCGAGGTTCCCGGTCGGCTCGTCCGCCAGGATGATGGAGGGCCGGTTCACCAGGGCGCGCGCAATGGCCACGCGCTGGCGCTGGCCGCCGGAAAGCTCGTTCGGCTTGTGATGCACCCGGTCGCCCAGGTTCACCTTGCGCAGGGACTCGAGCGCCCGCTCCCGCCGCTCCTGCGGCGGCACGCCCGCGTAGACCAGCGGAAGCTCCACGTTGTGCAGCGCATTCGAACGCGCCAGCAGGTTGAAGCTCTGGAACACGAAGCCGATCTCGCGGTTGCGGATGTCCGCCAACTGGTTGTCATCCATGTCCGCCACGTCGAACCCGTTGAGCTCGTACATGCCCTCGCTCGGACTGTCGAGGCACCCGAGCAGGTTCATCAGCGTGGACTTCCCCGAACCGGAAGGGCCCATGATCGCGAGGTATTCCCCCCGCTCGATGGTCACGCTGACGCCCCGCAGCGCATGGATGATCTCGCCCCCCATGGAATAGCGCTTCGCCAGCGCGCTGATGCGGATGAGGCTCACGGCTTCTTCTCCTCGCTCGCGCCCGCCCGCGGCTTGACCGTGTTGTCCACCTTCACCAGCTTGCCGTCCTCGAGTTCCCGACTCACCGCCTTGTAGCCGCCGGTGACGATCTCGACCCCCGCTTCCAAACCATCCACGATCTCGGTGTGGGTGTCGTCGCTGATGCCCCGCTTGACCGGCACGGTCGCGACCTTGCCGTCTTTCACGGCGAAGACGACCTCAATGGGTCTCGGGGCGTTCGCGTTCGATCCGCGGCGACGGCCCGCGGGCACCGGCGCCACGGCGTCCGCTCCGGCGTCCTTCGCCTCCGCCGCGGCGAGTTTCTTCTGCTTCTCCAAAAGTTCCTTTTGTTCCTTGGGAAGCCGGGTGGTGACGCTCTGGAGCGGGACGGCGACGACGTTGGTCCGGTAGCGGGTCTCGACCTCCGCGGTCACGGACATCCCGGGCCGGAAAAATTCCTTCTCCTGAACCCGGATTCGCACCTCGAACTTCGTGGACTCCTGCTGGGTGTTCATGCCCTGGGTTCGGGCCGCGTTGGCAATCTCCGTGACCACGCCTCCGAATTGGCGGTCCCGGAAGGAATCCACCTCCAACCGGACCTTCTGGCCGAGTTGCACGAGCACCACGTCGATCTCGCCCACATCCACCCGGGCCTCCATCTCCCCGAGTTCGGAGACAGTCATGATCTCGGTGCCGGCCATCATCGCGGTGCCCACCACCCGTTCACCGCGTTCGGAGCGCAGGCTCGTCACGGTGCCATCCATCGGTGCCACGATCGTCGTCTTGGTCAGATCCTCCTCCACCCGGGCCAGGGCGGCCTTGGTCTGGTCGCTCTGGTGGCGGCTGGCCTCGAACCGCGCCAGAGCCACATCCAGGGAGGTCTTGGCCGAGAGGAATTCCGACTCCGAGATCAGCCGCTCCTCCATCAGACGCTGGAAGCGGGCGAACTCGATCCGCGACTTCTCGAGCTCCGCACGCGACAACTCAACGTTCGCAAGGGCCGAACGATAGGTGGCCTCGGCGGAGTTGCGGCTGGCAATGTAGGGATCCGGGCGGATGCGGACCAGCACGTCGCCCTTCTTCACCACCTGGCCCTCGCGGACCGGCAGTTCGACGATCTCCCCCGAGACCTCGGGATTGATCACGACCTTCGTCACCGGCTGGATCCTGCCCGTGGCGACCACGATCTCCGTCAGGTTGCGGCGGGCCACCGGCTCCGTCTGCACGGTGATGACGGGCTCCCGTTTGCGCAGGAGGGCCCAGGTCCCGAGCGCGCCCAACCCGAGGAGGATGAAGGCAAGGACGAGGATCTTGCGCGTCGTGCCGCGTTTGGGACTGGCCATGCGTTGGGGGTCTCCACACCGACCGCGCGCCGTGGGTTTCAGGTATTCCCGAGTCCCGGGCGCCCCGGCAGCGCACCACGGGAGGAGGTTAGGCTACATGACCAACTGCCCGAGACCAAGGATCACCGCGATCGCCTTGTACCCGAACCAAACGCCCCCGACCACCACCACCACGGGGGTGGCTGGTCGGCCCACCCATCGCGCCAGGCCCAGGGCCATCACGACCATCTGCCAGACCGAGAACGGGTTCACGATGCTCAAGGCGAGGTGCCACCGGTTCCCCAGGTCGAAATCCTTCACCAGCGCGCCCAAGTGCGGCCCGGCGAACAGGTTCCCCGTGCCCACGGCCAGGAACAGAGATACACAGATCCCCAACCCACCGATCAGGCTGGCCAACCCCGCCACCTCCACCACCCGGAGGTAGGGCAACGGGGAGCGGAACACCCACCGGGCCGTCAGCCAAAGAATCAGCCCCCACCAGAGCGGGGACAGCACGGCCACCACCACGCCACCCACGGCGCCCCCCACGCGCGCCACGGTCATGCCCATGCCCTGCATCACGTCCCGCGCCCGTTCCGCGTCGGCAGCCGAGATCCGGCCGCTGTCCACGGCCCGCACGAGCTCCCTTTCCTGCAGGTCGCGAACCTGCTGCACCAGGGCAGGCTGGGTAAAGATCGCCAGGTTCAACGCCAGTGAGATCAGCGCGACCAGGGCCGCCGGGACCAGCCAGTTGGCGAGGGAGAAGGGAGCCCCCGCCACCGCCGCGAACAACTCCCCCGGAGCGGCGAAGACGTTCAGCAACCGTCCCCCCAATGACATGGCGACCGGTGCCTCGGCGGAATCCATGGCCGTTTGTTGCCCCTGCCGGCCCACCGAAATCCAGCCGAATTTTCCCCGAACCGCCTCGCGATGACTGCTTCGGGACGAGTTAATGCCTTTGACTGACCTCTCGCCTCCCGTATCCTGCCCGGCCCTGAGACACTTCAGGTCTATGGCAAAGCTCTCTGTTACCGACATCGAAGTACACGGCCGTCGCGTGCTGGTCCGGGTGGATTTCAACGTTCCGATCGAGGAGCAAAACGGCCGCATGGTGATCACGGACGAAACCCGCATCCGCGAAACGCTTCCGACTCTCAACCTCCTCATTTCCAAGGGGGCCAAGGTGATCCTCGCCTCCCACCTCGGCCGCCCCCAGGGCGTGGTCGTCCCGAGCATGTCCCTCGCCCCCGTGGCCACCCGGCTCGGTGAATTGCTCGGCCGTCCGGTCCGCTTCGTCGACAGTTGCGTGGGCCCTGCCGTCGTGACCGCCGTCGCGGCCATGCAACCCGGCGACGTGCTGGTCCTCGAGAACGTCCGGTTCCACGCCGAGGAGGAGGCCAACGATCCGGCCTTCGCCCGCGAGCTCGCCAGCGTGGCCGACGTGTACGTCAACGATGCCTTTGGCACGGCTCACCGCGCTCATGCCTCCACCGAGGGCGTGGCCCGGGTCCTCAGCGCCCGTGGCGGCGTCTGCGCCTCCGGCCTGCTGATCGCCCGCGAACTGCGCTTCCTCGGCGACGAACTCGACCAACCCGTCCGGCCGTTCGTCGTCATCCTTGGCGGCGCCAAGGTCTCGGACAAGATCCTCGTCATCGACCGTTTGATCGAGAAGGCCGACGCCATCCTGATCGGCGGAGCCATGGCCTATACCTTCAAGCTCGCCCAAGGCGCAAAGGTCGGCCTCTCCCTGGTGGAGAAGGACAAAACCGACATCGCCCTGAAAGCGCTGGCCAAGGCCAAGGCCCGCGGCGTCCAGTTCGTGCTCCCGACCGACAACACCGTGGCCACCCCGGTCGACAGCGGGAAGAAGGACAAGAAGGGCCGTCCAAAGCTGGACCTCACCAACCCGCGCGTGAACATCGGGGACAACATCCCGGACACCGAGGAGGGCGTGGACATCGGTCCCGCCACGATCC
>JBBQML010000034.1:0-14789 GCA_038328885.1 Verrucomicrobiota bacterium
GTCCACGCGTCCGGTGAACTCCAGGGTGGTCCAGGGGGCCTTCGCGGATTCGTCGCTGTCGGCCCAGTTGGAGGGACGCAGGTGATCCGAGAAGGGATCGATCAGCTCGAGGCTGCTCCCCAGTCCGTCGCTCCACTGCCCCCAGCGACCGCCCGTGCCGTAGGTGACCTCGTCGACCTCGATGTCGATGCGGTTGGTCGCGCTCAGGCCAAAGGCGTTGGTGCTGACCACGAGGTCGGGCATCGCCAGTGCGAGACGCTCCCCGCCGTTGGCGAGGTTCCCACCGAAGTCGCCGAACACCGCACCCGGAGCCAATCCGGGAGTGCGGGCAAGCAGGTGGCCGCGGTTCTTCGCGACCACGAAATAGGCGCCCGCCGGCATGACCGTCCCCGCCGGGAACCGAAAATTGATGCCCGCCGTGAACGCCCAGCCACCAAGGTCGATCGGCAGCGCCCCGCGGTTGTGGAGTTCAACGAATTCGTCCTCGGAATCGCCGGAGATCGGCGCATAGAGGATCTCGTTGATCACGACCTCGCTGACCCGGAACGCCCGGTTCTCGGAACCGAGAGTCGGGCTCTGAAGCCGGCGCCACTCGGGCGCCCCGTCCGGCGAGCGCCCGGAGGAAACCCCGTTCTCCTGGGCTCCGAACCGAACCGCATCCAACACCCGCGTGCCCTCGGGATTGAACACGAACAGGGATTCGCCGGCGGCGTTGAGCCGGAAGCCCAACTGGAGTTCATCGAAGGCCACGAAGCCCCGGGGAGTGATGCTGACGCCCGACGGCACGCGGAACCGGTTCGTGCCCGGGTCGTCCGTGATCACGCAGCCGCTAAGGTCGAGCGTCGCGTCGCTCGGATTGTAGAGTTCCATGGCATCCAGCAGCGGCGGGTCGGTGTGGGCGAGGATCTCGTTGATGAGCACTCCCGCGAGCGGATTTGGACGCAGAGCCTCCAGGGTCCCGGGTGAGCCCCCCACCAGGTCGCTGGCCGCCCAGGCCCGTGCGTCACCCTCACCGTAGGAAGGACGAGCCAGCACCAGCGAGGGGCCAGCTCCGTCCGCAGCCACCGGCCACGGGTCCCCGGTCTCGTACCGAACTTCCAGCAGGACGGCCCCCACGCTGTTCCGCAGGCGGACAGTGCCGCCCCCGTTCGGCAGCCCGTTCGTGCCCGCGAACGGCCCGAGGACACCCACCACCCCATACACCGCAGTGAGGTCCGCCGGAATCCGCGCGACCACCGCCAATCCACCCGCCAGCAATCGGAAGCCATCGGGGAATGCATAGTCCACCGCCCCGGAAAGCCGGTGTCCCGTCAGGTCGCGATCGATGAGGTCGGCGTTGTGGATCTCGACAAATTCCGTGTTCCGGCCGTCCGCGCGTTCGCGCGGGTTGTAGTGGATCTCGCTGATCGCCAAACCGGTGGCCCGACTGGAGGGCCCGGGGGTCTCGCCCAACCGCGCCGGCAGCGGCGCGACCGTCGCCTCGGTAACGTCGCCGAGGTCCCGGAACTCCACCCGCGCCGCCAGGTTCGGATCGCGACTGCTCGCCGCCAAGCCCACCAGGACGGTGCCGGGCAGGGAGAGGACCACGCTGCCCAACTCGGTCCACCCCCGGCCGTCCAGGCTGGCGTAACCGCGAAACGTGTTGCCCATCCGGGCCAACCGGAGCCACGCCTCGGGCAGGTTCGCGGGGTAGGTGCCGGCCCGCACGGCGGCGTCGGACGGATTCGCCCGGGAAAGGAAGAACGACCCGAGTTGGGCCGGAGTGGTCAGCGTCGCGGCGAACAGACTGTTCGTGGCCAGGGTGGCCCGGGCCATCAGCCCCGCACGCGCGAACGGATCGGTGGGCGAGAACCCGCTGATCCGCACCCGCCGGTCGAAGTTCCCCGTCACCGGCTGATAACCGAACTGAAAGTCGTCACCCTTGCCCCCGATGTCCCCCGCTCCGGTGAGGTCCACCCCGCCCGGCACGGGGTTCAACGCACCCGGAATGCCAGGCACACCTACTGCAGCCGGCGCGTATTCGAGCATCGTGAACACGAGTGAACTGTTCGCGGCGATCGTGTTGGGGGTCCCGGCCCGGTCTTGCACCCCGCTGACCCACAGCGTCTGGGTGTTGCCATAGACCAGGGGCTCCGTGAGGAGTTCCACCTGGGACGGCTCCGGGCCCGCCCGCGCGGACTGGATCCCCGCGGACACCGAGAGGGTGTAGTTCAAGCGGTTCGTCGCCGACGCCGCTGCCACCGCCTCCGAGAACGTCACCCGAAGCACCGTGGTCCCGATGTTCATCACCGAGACCAGGGTCGGAGCGGTCACGTCAGGGTTCACGGTGAGCCGGGCCTCCCCGCTCAACACCGACCCCTGCTGGTTGCGGACGCGCACACTAAAGCGCGCGCCATGGTCGGCCAGGCGGACCGGACCAAATGCGAGCACGGCACCCGTGGCTCCGGCGAGGTCGGCCCCGTCGCGCCGCCACTGGTACGACGCCGGTCCGATGCTGGCGAGCTGCACGTAGAACGACGCCGTGCCACCCTCCACCACGCTCGTGTCGAGCGGCGAGCGGGCAATGACGGGCGGCGCGAAGGAAACCCCCCACGGCAGGAGGTTCGTGCCCACCATGGGGGCCTGGTCCACGCCGTCCGGCATCAACCAACGCACCGCCAGGTTGTCCCCGCCTCCCTGCTCCTTCATCAGCGCCGCGACGTAGTAGGCCCGACCGGCGGTGAGCCGGATCGGCGCGGACCGTTGGTTCGCTTCCACCTCCCACTGACGCGGAGGCGCCCAGCCGTTGACCGTCGCGATCTCCCGCGCATTCGCCGGGTTCTCGTCCGTGCTGAGCAACAACGCACCCCCATCGTCCGTGGCGATCCAGAACGTGTAGTCCCCGGTCAGCGGGGCCACCACGTACCCGTGCATGCGCTGGCCGTAGTTCTCGAGGATGTCGGTCGGGGACTCGAACAGGTCCGCCACATAGTCCCGGTGGGTCGGCCGCTCCGGGAAGTCCGGGGCGGAGGTGAGGTCGGACACGGAGGCCCCCCCGATGCCCTCCCAGACCTCCCGCAGCAGGCCCACCGTCTGCGCCTGGACCGAACATGCCAACGCCCCCGCAAGCCCCAAACCCAAAGCCAATCGCAACATCCTCGTGAACATTCGAGGCGACCTTCACCCATCCCGGCGGAATGACAAGGGGCGGGGGAGCAACCAGGCAAGGCAGCAGGAGTTGCCGAGTCGCCTGATCAAGATCATCATCCGCCGTGATCATGGTCGACCGCATCCCCACTTTCCGCCCGCCCGCCCGGCTCTGCCTGTTCCTACTCCTGTCCCTGGCCCTGCTGGCCGACGGTCGGACCCCGTCCGCGACGGCCGCCGAGCTCGGTATCGGTCAGGACCAGGGGATCGTGCGCCTGACGCTCCAGGGCGAGGAGGGCCAGGAATACTCGCTCGAGACCATCGAGTCCCTGCTCAACGCCGGTCACGTCTGGAAGTCCGTGGCCACCGTCGCCCCAGGGTCGGGTCCCGCCGCGCTGCTCGACCCCACCTGCACCACCCGTCCCCAGAATTTCTACCGTCTGCGACTGCTGCAAGGCGGCATCCCGGTCGGGGTCCCGAACTTCCGTCTGCTGGACCTCCAGGGCCGGGCCCAGGAACTCTTCTACCAGGCGGATGCCAAGGCCGTGGCGCTGGTGTTCACCGGGCCGGATCTGAGCCTCCTCGGGAGCCAGGACGCCTCCGGCCCGTCGGCCAGGGATCAGGTCGCCCACCTGCGCGCGCTCCAGCAAACCCACGCGACGCGCGGACTCCGGACCTGGATCATCGCCGAGACCGCCGGCCCGGATCGAACCGCCCTCGCCGCCCGGGCCGCAGAGCTCGGCCTCGACCTGCCGGTGCTCGCGGACGAAGGCGGGGTGGTCACCCGCGCAATCTGCGGTGGCACGGTCCCCGAGGCGGTGCTCCTGGAGCCGGGCTTCTGGCAGATCCGCTACCGGGGCCGCATCCGCGACGTGCTCCCAGCCGGACCGGGAGGGACCGGGCCCGCCCCGCAGACCCTGCTCCAGAGCGCGGTCGAGCAGCACCTCGCGGGTGCGCCCGTGGTCGTTCGGGAGGCGGCGGTCGAGGGAACCCGCCTGGCCAGCCGCGATTTCAGTGGCCGGACGTACGCGCAGGACATCGCCCCACTGCTCCGGCAGCGCTGCGTCAAGTGCCATAGCCCAGGCAATATCGCCCCCTGGGCCATGACCAATCACACGATCGTCCGCGACTTCGCCCCGGCGATGAAGGACGAGATCCTGGCGCGCCGGATGCCGCCCTGGCACGCCGACCGCCAACCGCAGTCCTACAGCAACGACGACATGCTCTCCGGCGATGAGATGGCACTGCTCGTGGACTGGATCGACCGCGGTGCGCCGCGCGGGGAGGGAACCGACCTCCTGGAGACCAGCGTTCCGGCGCCTCCACCCGAGTGGCCGTTGGGCACGCCGGACCGGGTGGTATCTCTGGAGCGGCAGACCATCCCGGCAAACGGGACGGTCGATTACCGCTACGCGGTGCTGGCCAACCCGTTCCCGGGCGATGTCTGGCTGCGAGCCGCCGCCTTCAAGCCGGGGAACACCCGGGTGATGCACCATGCGCTGGTCTTCGCCGCGACGAGCTTCGCCGAGATCCTCCAACTCCAGGCCGGTCTGGGCGGCTACTTCGCCGCCTACGTCCCGGGCATGGAACAGGTCGCCTTCCCCGAGGGGACCGGAAAGCTGCTCAAGCGCGGAGCGTTCCTGGTCTTCCAGTTGCACTACACGGCGAAAGGGACCCCCGAGACCGACCTCTCCCAACTGGGTTTCTACCTGGCCCCGACCCCGCCCGCTGCCGAACTCCGCACGGCGGCGGCCTACGACCTTGGATTTGTGATTCCCCCGGGGGCGGCGGACCACACCACCACCGCGGAGTACACCCTCACGCGGGATTCCGTGGTCTATGAGTTCAGTCCGCACATGCACTACCGCGGAAGCTGGTTCCGCTTCGAGGCCCTCTACCCGGACGACCGCCGCGAGGTGCTGCTCAACGTGCCCTATTACCGCTTCGACTGGCAGACCCTGTATCGCCTCCAGGAACCGAAGCGCCTGCCGGCGGGGACACGTATTGTCACCACCGGCGGCTGGGACAATTCCGCCCGGAACCCCTACAACAACGACCCCGGGGCCAGCGTCCGGTTCGGCGAGCAGAGCTGGGAGGAGATGTTCATCGGCTATTTCAACTACGCCCCGGCGCCTTGAGGTGCTCCTCCCCACGCTCGACTCAGGCCGGGGGACCCGCGAGGCTGACCGCACGTCTCGCAACCGAAGACCGACCCCTACCCCCGACTCGATGCCCACACCCTTTTCCGGCCTGGTGGAGTTCTCCGCCTCGTTCCGCGCCCGCCCAGGCATCCGCCACGTTCTCTTCGACTTCGATGGCACGCTCTCGCTGATCCGCGAGGGCTGGCCCCAGGTCATGGTCCCGATGTTCACCGAGGTGCTCCCTCCCCTCGCGGGTGAAACCGGGGAGCAGCGACGCCAGTTGGCGTTCGAGGATATCATGCGCCTCAACGGCAAGCAGACCATCTACCAGATGATCCAGCTCGCCGACCGCATCCGGGAGCGCGGAGGCAATCCCCAGGAACCCCTGGAGTACAAGCATGAGTACTTGCGCCGCCTGAACCTCCGCATCGCCGAACGGCTGGAGGGCCTGACGGCCGGACGGACGCGGATCGACGACCACCTCGTGCTCGGAACCCGGGACCTGCTCGAACGCCTCACCGCCCGCGGCCTGACGCTCTACCTCGCCAGCGGCACCGACGAGATCTACGTCAAACAGGAGGCCGCCCTGCTGGACGTGGCCCGCTACTTCGGACCCCGCATCTACGGAGCCCAGGACGACTTCAAAAACTTCTCCAAGAAGATGGTCATCGAGCGGATCCTCCGCGAGAACGCCATCCCGGGCGAGGCCCTCCTGGCCATCGGCGATGGCTACGTGGAGATCCAGAATACCAAGGAAGTCGGCGGTCTCGCGGTGGCCGTGGCCAGCGACGAAGCCAACAATGGTTCCGGCCAATTCGACGCCTGGAAGCGCCAGCGTCTCCTGGGCGTCGGCGCCGATGTGGTCATCCCCGACTACCGCGACGCCGGCCCCCTGCTCGACGCCATCTTCGCCGGCGCGTGATCGGTGTGGGCGGCGGGCGATTCTGGCTTTGCCGACGCCCCGCCGTCGGAGGCATGCTCCCGCCACCAGCCAGATTCACTCCATCGCCCACGCCCATCGCCCATCGCCATGAACCTCCCCTTGCTCACCCCCGCCCGGCACACCGCCCCAAGGCATGCCCTCCTCCCACTCCTGCTGGCCGCGGTCAGCCTCCTCCTCACCGCCGGCCTGGAAGCACGGGCCGGCGTGGACGTCGGAGCCAAACCGCTCCCCGGTGCCGAGGTGTTGCTCGACGGCACGCGCGAACGGTTGAACGAAATGTGGACCTACTGGGAAGGCCCGGGGTTCAAGTCCTCGCTACCCATCAAATGGAAGGTCGTCGAGGACCCGGTCGACAAAGGCGCCGCCATCATGACCGACGACCCCGTCGCGGCCGGGGGCAAGTACGGGACCGCGGACATAGTCACCAAGAAGGCCTACCGTGACTTCCGCCTCCACATCGAGTTTCTCATCACCAAGCCGGGCGGGAACAGCGGCGTGTACCTGCAGAACCGCTACGAGATCCAGGTCCTGGACGGCGACAAGACCAAGCACGGCATGGGTGCCGTCATCAACGAAACCGAGTCCCCCTACAGCGCGTACCGCGGCGTCGGCGCATGGAACGCCTACGACATCGTCTTCCGCGCGGCGCGTTTCAAGGACGGCAAGCGGACGGAAAAGGCGATGCTCACCATGTATTTCAACGGTCAGAAGGTGCATCGCAACCAGACCATCAGCCAGGTCTGGGGCGGCCCGAACAGCGGGATCGACGGCGGCAACGACGGCGGCAAGGGCATCACCGACACCCCGGGTGGCTTGAAACTCCAGTGCGAGGGCCACGAGGTGCTCTACCGCAACGCCTGGATCAAGGAACTCGACCTGGCCGCACCGGACACCGACTTCTCGGAGCTGCCGCAATAGTCGGCTGGTGTCGACTGGTGTCGGCTGGTTACGCGGCGGCGCTCAGGGCAACTCTTCGATCGTCACGTCCTTGAACCGCACCTCGGCCTTCCCGCCGCCGTGGATCTGGACGGCGATGAACCCGTGCTGCGGGATCTTCTCGTCGGGCTCGGTGTAGTCCACGGTGGTGACGCCGTTGAGCTTGAGCACGATCCGCCGCCCCTCGGCACGAATTTCATAGTCATTCCACTCCTCGGGCTTCAAGGCGCGTTTGACCACCGCCTCCTCCGGCTTGGCGAGCATCTTGTTGCGACGGCTCTCGTCGTAGATCGCCCCCCACCACCCGGCGCCGATGTCCGCCTGATAGCCGATCATCTCCGCGTCGTTCGGGATGCGCTCGCTGCGGATCTGCACGCCGGAGTTCACGAAGCCCTCGGTGCCGGTGAGCTTCACCTTCAGGCGCAGCACGAAGTTGGTGTAACGCCGGGTGCTCGCCAGGAACTCGTTCCGCGGCACCTGCTCGGTCAGCGACCCCGCCACGATCGCGCCCTCCGCGATCCGCCAGGTCTTCTGCGTGTCGCCCTCCCATCCCTGGAAGGTGCGGCCATCAAAAATCGACACCGGGGCCGCCACCGCCTGGCTGGCTGCGGCCAGCAGATACAGGGAGCCCAGGGAGGAGAACCAATGGGAGGCTGTCATGGAGGCAGCGTGCCGTGGCCTCCGCCCCTTGGCCAGTCGCGAAACGGGATCGCGAAACCGACCGGACCCAATCACCGTCCGACGGCCAGGAATTCACCACGGCTGACCGTCACGGCCTGTCCCCCAAGTTCCACGCGGTCGCCCCGGACCTTCACCCGCACCTCGCCGCCCCGGCGGCTCGCCTGCCACGCGCGCAGCTCGCTCCGGCCCAGGAGACCCCCCCAATACGGCCCGAGGGAGCAATGCGCCGAGCCCGTGACCGGATCCTCGGCCACCCCCGCCCCCGGCGCGAAAAACCGGGAAACGAAGTCGAACCCGGTGTCGGCCCCCGGCGCGGTCACGATCACCCCCCGAACCGGCAGTTGCGCCAGGCGGGCAAGGTCGGGAGCCAGCGCACGCACCGCCTCCGCCGACGCGATCCGGACGAGGTAGTCGTAGGCCGTCCGTCCCACCCACTCGGGCACAACCCCCAGCGCCTCCGCCAGACCCTCCGGCACGGCGCACGCCTCGGCAATCCGTGCAGGGAAATCCATCGCGATCCAGTCCCCCTCCCGACGGCAGACCAGACGCCCGCTCCGGCGGGTCTTGAAGACTGCCGGTGTCGACCCCGGCAGTCTGCCTGATTCCCAGAGCAAGTGCGCGCTCGCCAAGGTGGCATGGCCACACAGATCGACCTCGACCGCCGGCGTGAACCAACGCAGTCCCCAGGCGTCGTCCTGCGGCACGACGAACGCGGTCTCGGAAAGGTTCATCTCCGCCGCCACCCGCTGCATCCAATCCGCCGGGGCGGGCCCGGACAGCAGACAGACCGCCGCGGGGTTCCCGTGGAACGGCTCGGAGGTGAAGGCATCCACCAGGGCGAGGGGGACGGTGGCGGTGGCGGTGGCGGTAGCACCTGGGATCGGCTGGGTCTGGAACTCGTTCATGAGGCGATGAGGCGAGTCTCAGCCCCTGCCCCCTTCGCGGCAATCCGCGAGCGCGGGTCGTTGGGGTCAGATCTAAATGTTTGACGTTTCAGCGTGGAGGTTGCCTCAAATAGTCAACACTTTAGATCTGACCCCAAGGTCCCCAGCGGCGCACGGGGTGAGGCGGCCTCGGCGGTTAACGGAGGAGGATCCAGGCAGCCACCGCTCCGTCCGACGATTGCGACGGGGCTGGAAAGCGGCGAGCAATCCTCGCACCGACACTCGTGCCTGCGATCGCCGAGGGGAAGGGTGGCCAACTCCCGCGTGCGAAGCCAACTATCACTTCCCGCAAAACGACCCTGTTGCCTCCTCCGCCAACTTGCTGTTCGACTGACGGATGCGAATGACGGCCGGAACCTGAACCGGTCACTCATCCTGGCCTGAAAGTCGCACCAAGCATCACGTGATGCATGGCCCCCGCGAATTCGACGCGTTACGGTGGGGCCATGCGGCGAGATGGCGGCAGGGAAAAGGGCTGCGGTCGACCATCTACTCATTCAGGGGGCTGCGCCCGGCGCACCCAGCCGCCCCTCTGGGTGGGGTGAACACCCCATGACGCTCGCACGGTACAACGGGTTATCTTGATCACCTTCCGCCTCTCGCATAATCGCGAGCCGGTGACTGTGAACCCAAGAGTTCCAACGCCCCGCGTGTTTGCGATGCCCGCCGACGGGAGCCATTGGGAGCCAGACTCGTCGGAAACCCGGGAGCAACTAACAGAATGGAACTTGTGTCGTCCCCGCCCAGCACCTTCCCAAGACCCACTCTCCCGATCCCGTCCCCTTCGCGCCCGCTGACCCGGCCCTCGAACCGGACCACCAGGTCTTGGCCCGTCCTGCGCACACTCGTGCTAACACTCTTGCTGAGTCAGGGTCGTCCTGAGCTTCGCGCGGCGGACAACGATGTCTCAGGTCCCAGCCTCTCGATCACAAGCCATCACAATGGGCAAACGGTCAACACCAGGACGATTACCCTGAGCGGAACGGCCACCGACGCCGGCACGGGCGATAACGGAATCTCCGGGGTCTTCTTCAATGGCCAAATTCCGGGTTCGACCGCGACGGGCGGGGGGACCGTCGCGTGGTCTCGTGAGGTGACTCTTTACGGGAGCGCTAACACCGTCTCGGTCTACGCGACCGACGGCAGCGACGCCAAGAACCAGCAGCGTCTCACGCTGACGATCAACTTTCAACCCCTCGATACGTTGCCGCCGACGCTCACGGTGACCAGCCATGTCAACGGAGAGACGGTTAACGCTGACACGATCACACTATCGGGAACCGCGAGCGACGCCGGGCAGGGCGACAACGGAATCTCATCGGTCTACATCAATGGCTCCATTCCGGGAGCGACGACCACCGGAACCGGAACCGTGACGTGGACCCGCGTGGTAAAGCTCCACGGGCGAGCCAACTGGATCGGGATTTCCGCCTATGACGACAGTGATGTTCAGAACGCGGCGAGCCTCACGCTCGCGATAAATTTTCAGCCGACCGACCCCCTCCCTCCCACGATTGTCGTGACCAGCCATGCCAATGGGCAGACCGTGACCACCAGCACCATCCTGTTGCGGGGAACCGCCACGGACGCCGGGCGCGGCGACAGTGGCATCTCCTCGGTTTGGGTTCGGAATGAGCTGCCTAATTCCAACGCTGTGGGGGCCGAAACGGCCGAATGGAGCCGCAGCGTGGATCTTCGTCCGGGACCCAACTATCTTGACGTTTACGCCTACGACAACAGCGATGTGAAAAATCGGGAACACCAGGCTCTCACGATCAATTTCAAGCCGGCCGACGAACTCGCCCCCATTCTATCCGTGAGCAGCCACACCGAAGGCGAGGTCGTGTTCGCCAGTTCGATCGTTCTCAGCGGAACCGCGACGGATGCGGGTCGAGGAGACAATGGCATCTCATCCGTCTATCTCTCCGGCACATTGCCAGACGTCAGCGCGTTGGGCAGTTCCACCGCGAACTGGAGCAAGACGATCCAGCTTCGACCCGGCCGCAATTGGATCTACATGACTGCGTACGACGGGAGCCAATTCCCGAATGCGGCCAGCGTGACACTCACGATCAATTATCAGGCCGAGGACACACTCGGCCCTACTCTCACCATCGGCAGCCACACGGATGGGCAGACGGTCAATTCCAGGTCCATCATCCTTGCTGGAACCGCCACTGACGCCGGGCGAGGGAACAACGGGATATCCTCCGTCAACCACAACGGCCAGATCCCGGACAGCACAGCCGTCGGCTCCGAAACCGTCAATTGGAGTCGAGCGATTCGTCTCGGTCCCGGACGGAACGAGATCTCCATCGTCGCTTACGACAATAGCCCCTTTCCGAACGAAACCACACAGACGATCGTCCTGACGGGTCCGCTGGCCGACCCACCCAGCCTGGTTGTCACAAGCCATACGGAGGGGCAGATCGTCCTCACCAATGTCATCACTCTCGCGGGGACGGCAACCGACGCCGGATCGGGCGACAGCGGCATTTCATCGGTGCTTGTCAATTTTGACCGGGCTGCCGACGACACGGCCGTAGGTGCGGGCGTCGCTCATTGGAGCCGGACCCTTCGCCTCGTACCCGGGGAGAACACCGTTTACCTCAGCGCTGCCGATGGAGGCGAGTTTCCGGAGCAATCGAATCTGACCCTCGTGATCCTTTACGATGCCGGCGATGTGAGTCCCCCGGTTCTCGCCATCGAGAACCCCGAAAGAAGCAATCAAATCGTCACGACAAACACGATCAACGTTTCGGGAACGGCGACCGACTCCGGCCGCGGCGGCAATGGCATTGCCGAGGTCACCGTGAACGGAATCGCGGCTACGGGAGGAGCGGCGGCGGGACCGGCGTCCGCGACCTGGAGTCGAACCATCGATCTCGTGCGGGGTGCCAACGTCATCTCCGTCGTTGCGTTCGATGCCAGCGCCAACCGGAACAGCCAGGCCGGAACCGTCACAGTCCATTACGAACCCGCAGACGTGACACCGCCTGCCCTGGAGATCACCAGCCACAGGGGCAACGAGACCGTCACCACCGGTTCCATCACGCTGCTGGGGACTGCGAGCGACAGCGGGCGTGGCGGCGGCGGCATCTCGTCGGTGACGGTCAGTGGCACCCGGGCAAACAACGACACTGCGATCGGTTCAGCCACGGCCAGTTGGAATCGCACCTTCGATCTGAGCCTGGGACCGAATGTAGTATCCGTTGTCGCGCGGGACGACAGCCCGGCCCGGAACGACGTCGCCTTGGCGATCATGGTCATTTACGATCCTGCCGACTCCGATCCGCCCGAACTGGAGATCGCAAGCCATCGCAACGGGCAAACGGTCTCGGTTCCCACGATCGTCCTCGCCGGGACCGCCTCCGACGCCGGCCACAGCGACAATGGGATTTCCGGAGTGACTGTCAACTTGCAGACTGCCACCGGCGGTCTTGCCGACGGCGCGGCCACAGCCCCTTGGACGCGCACGATGAATCTGGATCTCGGACCAAATCTGATCTCGGTCGTCGCGAGCGACAACAGTCCCAGGCGGAACAGCACAGCGTTCACCCTCACAATCGTCTACGAGCCGGTGGATACCACGCCCCCGGAATTGGAAGTGACCAGCCACCAGGACGGCCAGACCGTCCTGAGCGGTTCCATCACCCTCGCCGGTACGGCTTCGGACGCTGATCGCGGTGACAACGGCGTCCTGTCCGTGGAGGTGAACGGTTCCGCCGCGCCCGGAGGAACCGCGCTGGGAGGGGGCAAGGCGAACTGGGGCAAACTCATAAGTCTGAAGCTGGGGGAGAACGTCATTTCAATCGTTGCCCAGGACAGCAGCCCCAACCGGAACAGCGTCGCCCAAACCATCGTCCTCAGGTACGATCCCCAATTGGCGAGCACGGCCTCGGAGTTCTGTTGGGCCAACGGCGGAGGAGGCACTGGGGCCGACACCAGCTATGGCATCGCCCTGGATCCATACGGGAACAGCTACGTCACAGGCACGTTCGAAGGCGACGCCACCTTCGGCCCCACGAACCTGACGAGCCGGGGCCTCTCCGATATCTTCATTGCCAAGTATGACCCGGACGGAACTCTGCTTTGGGCCCGCCAGGCGGGCGGGGTCCTGGACGACGCTGGCTTCGGAATCGCCGTCGACACCAACAGCAATTGTTACGTGACCGGCTACTTCAGCGACACGGCCGAGTTTGACGGAGCCATTCTTGAGACGACCGGGACGTTCGATCTCTTCCTCGCCAAGTTCGGTCCCGGAGGGAACCTCCTATGGGTCACCAATACCACAAGAAGCGCAGGGATTCTCGGAAGCGCTGTAGCCGTCGATGACGCTGGAAACAGCTACCTCACCGGCTCGTTCGTTCACGATGCCGTCTTTGGCGACGAGGTCCTCCCGAACAACGAGTTCTACGATGCCTTCGTCGCCAAGTACGACACGAATGGGAGACTGCTTTGGGCCCATCAGGCCGGCGGCGACGGGGACGATCGAGGCAATGGAATCGCCGTGGATGCTCCCACCGGCCAGTGCTACCTCACGGGTTCGTTCGAAGGCGACGCCTTCTTTGGTTCCGACGATATTATCTCGAGCGCGGGCGACGCCGACGTCTTTATCAGTCAGTACGATTCCGACGGAGAGTTTCAGTGGGTCCGGCAGGGAGGAGGATTCGGCCAGGCGCTGGGCACCGCGATCGGCGTGGATCTCCATGGAAACTGCCTGGTGACAGGGCGGTTCGATCTTATCGCCTTTTTTGGCGACGACCTGCTTTTCAGCGAGGGCTTCTACGATCTCTTCCTCGCGAAGTATGACGGGCAAGGAAATCTGCTCTGGGTTCGGAATACAGAGATCAGCAACGCCATCGATGGCAGAGGTGTGGCGACCGATGCCGCGGGCAGTGCCTATATCACCGGCTACTTTCTCGGCCCAGCCCAGTTCGGCGAACAGTCGCTGACCAACTATGCCCTCTCGGACGTCTTTGTGAGCAAGTACGATTCGGATGGCGCCTTCATCTGGGCCACGCAGGCGGGCGGCGAGACCGCAAGCTCAGGCTTGGCGATTGCCGTGGATGCGGCGGGAACCTGCTTTGTCACAGGGTCGATGACCGGCGTCGCCAGCTTCGGCAGCAAGATCCTGAGCGGCGGTTCTCGGACCGATGTGTTCGTTGCCCGGCTTTCCAACGGCCCCGCCGCCACCGCTCCCCAGCTGAGCATTCTTGAACTTTCCATCCGGGAGTTTCAGATCCAGTTCACTGGGGACTCCTGCAACACGTATCGACTTCAAGTCTCGAGCGACCTCCGACAGTGGTCCACGGTGGTCACAACGAACTCTCCGACCGGACAAATGACCCACATCGAAAGTGGCATCCCGGGCCAGGGGAATCGATTCTTCCGCGTGGTGTCCCCCTGAGGGGCTGTTTGCACGCGGCGTGCGGATCTCGAAGCGGGGGCAATGGGGTCAAACCTGCACTATTGGACAAATCGCCACTTCTCTCCTGCTCGCCTTCTTGATTTCACGCGCCGCGTAGTCGGTCCGATCCCCATCGCCCGCGCCGCAGAGCACTCAGCTTCCCAGCACTCTCTTCCGCAGTCGGACCGCGAACTCGCCCCTCTCGCAACGCTTTCCGTCTTCCACCTGCTTCCAGAATCGGCGTATCCCTTGAGACGCTGCGGAGTACCCAATCCCACCCACCTCCTCGACCACCTCGACCAGTCGCCACCCCAACTCCCGCGTCGGCACCGCCATCACACCATCCCGTCCCGAATGGCGCTTAGATAAGTCCCAAAACTCTCTTGCTCAATGGTTTGCGGCGACGTGTATCAGGCAGCGTTCCGAAGATCATCTGCCGGGTGAGTTTTTGCATCCGGTCCAGTGCCGATGCCACCTCGCGCCAGCCTTCGATGGCTTCCCGCAACGCGCCAAACTGCTCCTTCGACAACGCCACGGACACGGTCTTTCCTCGAACTTTTCGGGTCCACTGATAGCAGGGGCCGCCGGCTCCAGGGCCCCGGTCCTGA
>JBBQML010000035.1:0-14680 GCA_038328885.1 Verrucomicrobiota bacterium
ATCAGTGAGCAGTGAGCAGTGAGCAGTGAGCAGTGAGCAGTGGTCAGGGATCGGTGAAGCCGGCAGACCGCGCTACTCGCCGGTGCGCTGCCGGTAGCGGCGCGCCTGGTCCGGATCGACCTTGCGCATGCGCTTGAGGAGTTCCTCAGTGTTGGGCTTCTCGACTTCGGGCTCCTTGGGCCCATCGCCGCCGCCGCCGGACGGGGCGGGGCCGGAGGGACGTACTTTCTGCGCTTGTTCGGGCATACGACGAGGAGGGTGAGGGTGGACGTTATCGGTTTGAAACCTCGGTGCTACTGTTCGCGGGAAGCAGGAAAGCGCAAGTCAGCTGGCGATGGGTGGTGGGCTCCGTTGGATCGGAGTTGCCTTGGGTGAGCCTGACGGGGGTTGCGGCCCAGCGCAGCCCTCCAAACGGATGTCCGACGGCGAGGCGGCCGCGGCGATGGCTTGCCGCCAGGCAGCCACGCAGGCGGGGTCGAACAGGTCGAGAAGGTCCACCCGCCGTGTGCCGCCGTCGGCGGTCGCGAAGGTGACGTGATCCCACTGCGCCGAAATCACGGCATCACCAAACCTGGCGATGCAATCACCCCGCACCGCGGCCCGCGTGTTCCCGGGGGGCTCATGCATCGCCCGTTCCACGGCCTCGGGGTCCGGGACGCCCCGCAGCGCGCCCGTCTGCTCCAGCGCGAAGAACAGCCCTTCGTCCGGGTCGAGGCGGTGATATTCCAGGTCCAGGGAGCGGAGCCATGGGTCGTGATCGGCGAGGTTCTCCGAGGCCTGGAACTGCCGGATGAGGGACAGCTTGGCCACCCAGTCCAGCCGGTCGCGGCAGCGCAGTGGATCAGTGCCCAGATCGTTCAGCACCTCCCGCCAGGCCTCGACGACGCCGGCGCGGTCGGGATCGCTGAGGTCGCAAGCGGCCTCCACGAGGCGGAGGTAGCCGAATTGAACGTCGAGGGCGGTAGCCGGCGTCCCCGCCGTGGTGCGCACTTCCCAACGCCAGGCCGGGTCGCGGGAGATGGCCCGCAGCGACGCCAGCGGGTTGGCCAGGCGCGGCCAGGCGGAACGCGGTGCCGTCGCGATCGCCTCGAGGACGAGCGCCAGGCTCCCCACTTTGAGCCAGGTGGCGAAGGGCGACATGTTGGCGTCGCCCAGGATCACATGGAACCGCCGCCAGAGCCGCGGGTTGGCGTGCGGTTCGTCGCGCGTGTTCATGAGCGGGCGGCGCTGCATGGTGTCGACGCCCTGGAGTTCGCTGAAGAAATCGCTCCGTTGCGCCAGTTGAAAACCGGACCCCACCCATCGGTCCTCCTCCTCGAAACCGAACTTGCCGGCGCCGGCGAAGATCTGGCGGGTGACGAGGAAGGCTTGGGTCGCGGTGGCCAGCGTCTCCCATTCGAGAGACCGCGGGACCAGGTAGTTCTCGTGGCAACCGTAGCTGTGACCGGCGAAGTCGGTGTTGTTCTTGTAGAGGCGCACCGTTTCGCCCCGTTGACGGGAGAGTTCCCGGGCACAGGCCATCACGATGCGCTCGCCCGCCCGGTCGTGACACACCAGATCGGCGAGGCGGGAGCACTCCGGCGTGCAGTATTCGGGGTGGGCGTGGTCGTTGTAGAAGCGCGCCCCATTGGCCAGGACCAGGTCCGACTTG
Organism: Verrucomicrobiota bacterium; assembly: GCA_038328885.1. GTDB lineage: Bacteria > Verrucomicrobiota > Verrucomicrobiia > Limisphaerales > CAIMTB01 > CAIMTB01. The sequence continues at coordinate 1,652 of JBBQML010000035.1, forward strand.
ATCTCGGTGTAACTCAGCTCGCGCCGGGCATCGGTCGCGAAGTACTGGGCCTCGTCGGTGTCCTGGCGCAGGGCCTCAACCTCGAAGCCACGCATGTCCCGGTGCGGGTTCTCGGCGGCGTAATCCCAGCGCATCAGGACGCCCGGTTCGGTGGCGCTGCGGACGAGGGCGATCGACTCCGCCACCACATCGAGGTGGGGATTGTCGCCACGGGCGATGCCGAATTCGGTCTCCAGGCCGAAGAGAAGTCGGGGTGCGGACATCGTGGAGGGGCGGCTGGGGACCTCAGACGACCCCGCTCCGTTCCGTCCTCCGGGGCCGGACGGGCCCGAGCTTCACGACGTTCTCCGGATCGAAGTCGGTGAGCTTCAACCAGTCCTCGGTCAGGTCCGTGGCTGGGAAGAGGTCGTTCTCCGCGTGCTCGATTCGCAGCGCCTCGAGGAGATCGGCGCGGGTCAGGGTCCCGGGTGGCGTGTGGGCGATGGCGCGCTTGATGGCGAGGCTCTTCGCCCGTTCCACGACGGCGGCGATGATCGCCCCGCTGGCCAGGTCGCCGCGGTACAACATCTCCCGGCGACCGCTGCGATAGGTCACTTCGAGAAACTCGTTGGCGGACGTCCGGGCAAAGTGCGCCTCGGTCACCGCCTCTGCCAGGTCGCCGCGGGGTTCCTCCAGGGGCAGGGTGTCAGGCAGGTAGATCTCGTAGATCCGCCGGGCACCCGCGCGGTCGGGACGGCGCACGCGGATCTTCCGGTCGATGCGACCCGGGCGGAGAATCGCCGGATCGATGAGGTCGGCGCGATTCGAGGCGAGGATCACCACGACGTTGGCCAGCGGTTCGAGGCCGTCCATCTCGGTGCAGAACATGGGGACGACGGTGGAGAGGATGCTGTGGACACGGCCTCCACGGCGCACGCCGAGGATGCTCTCCGCCTCGTCGATGAAGAGGAAGGCCAGATGCCCTTCGCTGGCGCGTTCGCGGCATTGGGCGAAGAGGTCGCGGACCTGGCGTTCGGATTCCCCGACCCACATGTTCAGGATCTCGGGGCCCTTGAGGTGGAGGAAGAACTCCGGGCGGTCGACGCCGGTGGCCTGGTGGATCTGGTCGCGGAGGTTCCAGGCGGTGGCCTTGCCGAGCAGAGTTTTCCCGCAGCCCGGCGGGCCGTGCAGGAGGAATCCCTTGGGCACCGCGTGGTCGAAGCGTTTAAAGAGGTCGCGGTGCAGCAGCGGCAGTTCGATGGTGTCGCGGATGGCCTGGACAGCCTCGTCCTGGCCGCCGATGGCGCCCCAGGGGAGCTTGCTCACGTTCTCCAGGGAACGCTCGATGCGTCGATTTGAGCCCAGCACTTCGAGCGCGACGCGCTGGTTCGGATCGAGGCGAAGTTCGAGTCCGGGCTTGAGCTTCTCCTTGCTCAGGAGTGCGGAGCGAACCACGACCACCGGGGACAACCCGGTCTCACTGCCCAACCGGAGCCGCCCGTCCGACAGGAGTTCGTCCAAGCGCACGATGGGGCCGCCGCGATCGAATCCGAGGCCTTGCACCACGGCGAAGGCCTCGTTGCAGAGGACGCGCTGACCGACTTGGAGGCTGGCCAGCGGGATGACGGGATCCAGCCGGCAGACATAGTCGGTGCCGCCGACGCAGACCTGGGCGCGGTTCGGTTCCACGGGGCCGAGGAAGGTGCCGATGCGGAAGGCCGGGGACCGGAGCTTCTCCAGCGCATCGTCCAACTGCTCGAGGGCACGTCGGGCCTGGTCGTTCATCTCCTCGAGGCCTTGGATGCGGTCGCGGAGGTATACGAGGTCCACGAGCGCAGAGTGTCGGGGGGGCAGCTTGCCCGCGACGAGATCCAGGATCTGCAACGTCGACAGTCCCTCGAGCTCCTGGGTCGAGAGCAGGTCGGCGAGCGGGGGGATCTGCAGGCCGGGTCCGGGTGGCGTGGGGCGTGCGGTACCGGGAACCTCTGCGGACTTCTTGCGTGGGTCAGGCTTCGACTCCGCCATGGCGCGCACCGTACGATTGGGATGCGGAAAAGCAAACGAGGGTTGGAAGGTCGGCGGCGGTCTCGAGGTTGCGTTGTGGCCGGGGCATCCGGGCATCCAGGCATCCGGGATCATCGCGGAGCGACGACCGATGGCGGCCGGGCGTCTCGAGTCCAAACAAAACGGGCGCTGGCCAAGCCAGCGCCCGTTGGAAGGGAATGAATGCGAGTCGCCGACCTCGGTGGCGGGCGCCGAGCGCAGGCTCACATCGCCCGGGTGCAGTGTTCCTGCAACCACACCACGTCGCGGTTGTTCGGTGAAGCCACGTTGAGAGGGATCGTGCCGTTGGCTTTGAGGATCGGACGGGTGCGGCCATCGACCCACTTGTGGATTTCCGAATGGCCGTCCGCGAACGAGAGCCCGGCGGCACCGTTGTGGTAGGAGGCAGGGTAGTCGATGATCTTGGTCGCGGCCTGATTGGGATAGCCCTCCATGGACGCCACCCAGAAACCGTCGTTGATGCTGTCCTCGCGTTCGTCGAGCAGGACGAAGGTGGAGGCCGGGCCCGGATCAGCCATGTCGGTGCTCTTCAGGTAAACGCGCATGTTGGCGGGAACCTGCCACCAGGATGCGGCTCCGGCGCGGACATCCTCATAATTGCCCCCGACCCAGGAGTTCATGGAGACACTGCGGACGCGTTGCACGCGCTGGTTCTGATACTCTCCCGCGACGGTGACCTTCACGCTGGACTTGTCGGCCGGGCATTTGAAGATGCCGTAGCTGTTGCCGATGTAGGGCGCGAGGGCGCTATCGGCCAGATCCTCCTTGGGATCGAAATTCGACCGGTTGGCGCCGCTGTAGTCGAGGACTCCAACGCACCAGGCGAACTTCTCGTTGGCGCCGCCTTTCGCGGCATAAGCGCCCGGCAGCTTCTCATCGTTGTCGTCCACGTACATCCGCCAGCCGAGCGTGAGCTGTTTGGTATTGCTCAGGCACAGGATGCCCTGGGCCTTGGTCTTGGCCTTGGCAAGGGCGGGCAGGAGCATGGAGGCGAGGATCGCGATGATGGCGATCACCACCAGCAGCTCGATGAGCGTGAATCCGTGGCGGGAGTTCTGCGGGATCGGGAGTTTCATAGGTCCAGGGAAACCTCGGGAACGGCGAAACCCGGGATGGGCTCCTGCCACAGAACGTGGGGTGCGTCGACGTCGGATGCAAGGCGCGGATACAGGTGTGCGCGAAATCGCCCGGGGGCATGGCGGCCCGTGGGTCGGGACCTCGTCGGGGCGTAAGCCGGCCGTGCGCGCGGCCCGGTGCGGCCGGCGGAATCCGTAGCGCAAGAGCCTGCGGGGGAAAGCAAACGCCCAGCGCCGATGCAGGCATTGCGCGGATCTGTCGAGCCTGCCGAGCGATTGGGAGCTTGGCCGACCTGCGGAGCCCGCTCGGCGTGAAGAGTCTCGGATCTCCACCGAAGGGCGAGGACAGTGACCTTGCTCACCGTGGTTCCTACCTTGGAAGGGGCTTCGGTACGGTCTAAGGGGCTTCCGTCCCGGGCCACCGCCAAACCCAGTCACCCGCGGCTTCCACCCGTTTTCCCTTCCTCGCCGCGGCCGGAGGAAACGCTCCATCGTCGTCCTTCCCATCCGCACCGACGGACCACAACCGGAAGCGGTCCCCGCTTTCGGCGCGGTAGCGCAGCGGTTGGCCGGAGACCAGATCGGGTGGCAGGGCGGGGAGGTATCGCGGGACCAAGGCTTCCAACCTGTCCGGGTAAACGCCCTGCGCGAGTCGGTGTCGCTCCAAAGCACAGGCGGTCAACGCGAGCTGCAGGTGGGTTTGGAAGCGGACGGTTCTTACGTAGCTATCCGCCAGATTGACATCGTCCTTGCGCCCGAGGAACTGGTTGTGGAGGAGGAGACGGACCGAGTCCGGTTGCGTGACGGGCTTCCAAATCTGGTGGAGCGTCGGGACCTGGCGCGGGGTGACGGCCAGCAATTCGTCGAGGGCTCGCGACGTCTCCGTCAGGCTCGCGTAAAGCCAGCCGCGGGGTGCGTAAACGAGGTAGAAATCCACCGGCACCAGGGAGGGCAAGGGGGCGTTGTCGGGGGCGAGGTCCAGTAACAGGCTTCCGAACTCCCGACGTGCCCGGCGGGACTGGGTCATTTCTTCGACCATCCGGAGGATGCCGGCCCGCTCCATCTCGATCGCGCGACGCCAACCGCCGAAGAGGTCGGTGGCGGCGAGTTGCGCCTGGACCACAGCGATCTGCGGCTCGGTCCAGGCGTGGGTGACCACGCCTTCCCAGAGGGGTTGCAGCGCGATATCGAAGCCAACCTGGCGGACGAGTTGGGAAATGAGGAACGGTTCGTCGCGGACGGTTTCCGGGAGTCGGAGCGCGGTTTCCAGATCCTCGAACGCGGCGTCGATCCGGCCATCCGCCAGCCCGGCGGATGCACGCAGGCCAAAACGCAGCGTGCATCTTTTGAGCAGGGCCAGGTGGGGGAGGAGCGCGGAGTAGGCCTCTTCGTAGTGGATGGGAAAGCGAGCGTGAGTGGATTCGCGGACTGCGCGGGTCAAGGTGTCGAAGTCGGCGCCGAGGGCCTGCAAGCCGGCGAGCACATCCCGGGCGGGGGCCTGCGGCTCCGCGGGGAGCACCGGCAGGCGGTTGGTGAGCGTGCCCGCGGACCCCCTCTGAGTGGTGACCTTGCGCGGTTGGGATCGGAGGTGCTTCTGCCAGGCGGGCAGATCCGTCGTCTGACCGCGGTCCCAGAACGCCCGATCGGGCTCACGGCCCATCGCGGCTGGGGGCAGGAACTGCAGCAACTGCATCGCCCGCTGGAACCCGTTCGTGTCACGCCAGCGTCCGGGGACATCCGCGCCGTAGTCGAACAGCGGGCGGAGGGGCGGGATCAGGGCGAAGTTCCCCGCATCCGGAACGTCCGGCGGTAGGAGAGCGGTGAAATCGAGTTGTTGTCCTCGGGCAAGGAGGCGGTCGCGTTCCGCGGTCCAGGCGCGCCACCCGCGCCAGTTCTCGATGCCGTAGCCGAGGGCAGTGAGCACAGCGAGGGTCGCCATGAGGAGCAGGAGCGCGCGGAGGATTCGCCAGCGGAGCTGGCGGCGGGCGGGGTGGGCTGGGGTGGCTGAGGTGGGGGTCGTGGCTGTTCCTCGTTGAGGGTAGGGGGGCTCAGGCCACCGCTTCCGTGGAGCGTTCGAGGGCCGACCGTTGACCGCCGGGGGCGACGGGAGCCGGGCGCTGGGGTGGATCGGCGGGGGTGGTCGTTCCGGTGGGGTGGGGTTCGTCCCCGTTGACGCTGGGTTGACCGGCCAGATCGGCCAGGAGTTCTGCCCGGGCACGCCAACCCTCGGCGACCGCGACGGCGGTGGACGGTCCTGGCGGGGCGGGTTGGTTTCGATCGGGGCCGGGGAGGGTGATGTTCAACCCGATGGCGAGGAGCCCGAGTGCCGCCAGCCCGCCCCAGGCGTGACGGGCCGAGCAGAAAACCTCCTGCCACCCCACCTGCCACCACGGGACCGGGGCAGTCCGGGTCGGCGCGAGGCTTTCGAGCACGCGTGCACGCACCGCGTCGAGTTGCGGTTGGGCACCCTGGTGACGGGCGAGCAGGATCTGGCGCGGGCTCTGGTTCTTCATGGCGGGGAGAGTCGGCGGTCGAGGGTCGTGCGCAGGGTTCGTTTCGCGTAGTGAAGCCGCGATTTCACCGTGCCGGGGGGAAGTACCCGTCGCCTCGGCGATTTCCTCGATGCTGAAGCTTTCGAGGAAATACAGAAGGATGGCGCTCCGCTGGACCGGAGGGAGTGCATCGACCGCGGCCAGGAGCGCCGTGGATTCCTCGGCACGCATGAGTTGGAAGCGTGGGTCGGGCTCGGGATCGCTGCAGGTCTCGGGGATCGGTTCGTCGCTGAAGAGGCTGCGTCCGTGACGGCGCCAGTGCTGGACGACCTGCTGGTGCGCGATGCCGAAGAGCCAGGACCCGAACCGACTGTCCTCATGCAGACCGGCGAGATGGCGGACCGCCCGGATGAAGGTCTCCTGGACGATGTCGAGGCTGGCTTGGTGGTTCCGCACGAGGTCCATGGCGTAAGTGAAGAGCGGGAGTTGGTAGCGTCGGAAGAGGGCGTCCCACGCGGTTGCGTCGCCGGCGCGTGCGGCCGCGACCGGAAGTTCTTCGTCCCTGCGATCCCGAGCCACGACCCGCATTGATGCCGAGTGGAATGCCCGAGACGAGAAAAGGTTCAATCCAGTGTGCGTAGCCGCGGAGGTGACTCTGCGCTGTTCAAAAGCGGAGTGTTTCCGTGGAAGGCGCATGCACCGAATTGGTGAGCCGGATCGGTGTCGGGGTAGGTGGCTGGGGGCGAGCGCCGTCTCACGACAGCGGCTACGGCTAGGAACCCGAAAAGCGCGCGGGCTTGCATGGACGGAAATCCCCTAGAAGATTCCGAGGCTCCGCCCGTCCATCATGAGATCTCCATTCCTCCGTTCCATGCCAGCCCTGTGCTGCGCTCTCCTGGTCGGGTTCGGCGGCATGACCGCCGCGGCCGCGGAGGTGCGCTTCAACCGGGATGTCCGGCCAATCCTGGCCGATCACTGTTTCCAGTGCCACGGCCCCGACGCCGCAGCGCGCAAGGCCAAGCTCCGGCTCGACACCCGGGAGGGCGCAGTGGCCGACCGCAAGGAGGGGCCGGCGGTCGCCCCGGGCAAACCGGAAGCCAGCTCCGTCGTCGCCCGCCTGCTCAGCCACGACCCCGACGAAGTCATGCCTCCGCCCGATTTGAAGAAGCCGCTGACGGCCCAGCAAATCGGCCTGGTGCAGGACTGGATCCGGCAGGGGGCGTCCTATGAGGGACACTGGGCCTACGAGCCCATCGAGCGCCCGGCTGAGCCTTCGGTCACGGGCGGGCCGGCGGGAGCCGCCTGGGGACGGAACGCCATCGATCGATTCACCTTGGCCCGGCTCAATGCACGGGGTCTTTCGCCCTCCTCACCGGCCGGGCGGCGGACCTTGTACCGGCGGCTCAGCTTCGATCTCACCGGGCTTCCGCCGCGGCTCGAGGATGTGGACCCGTTCGTCGCCGACCCGGATCCCCGGGCTTACGAGCGGGCAGTGGACGGCTTCCTCCAGTCGCGCCATTTTGGGGAGCGGATGGCGGTGTTCTGGCTCGATCTGGTGCGCTACGCCGACACCGTCGGGTACCATGGAGACCAGGACTACCGGGTGTCGCCCTACCGGGACTACGTCATCCAGGCGTTCAACCAGAACCTCCCGTTCAACCAATTCACCCGCGAGAACCTGGCGGGAGATTTGTTGCCGGGGGCAACGCGCGACCAGCGGGTGGCCTCGGGGTACAACCGGCTCCTGATGATCACCGCGGAAGGCGGTGCCCAAGACCGCGAGTACCGGGCCAAGTACGCGGCGGACCGGGTGCGCAACGCCTCGACCGTGTGGCTGGGAGTGACCTTGGGTTGCGCGGAGTGCCACGACCACAAGTACGACCCGTTCTCCACCCGTGATTTCTACAGCTTCTCGGCGTTCTTTGCCGACCTGAAGGAAGAGGGCTTCTACGGGCGCGGCTACCCGGCAGGGGATTGGGGGCCCGCGATCAAGCTGCCGGACGAGCGTCAGTCTGCCGAACAGGCACGCCTCCGTGGTCAGCAGGAGGCGCTGGAGCGGTTGCTCAACACCTCCACTCCCGAACTGACGGCCGCCCAGCAGGCGTGGGAACAGGGATTGCTTTCCGCCGGCACGCCTGAGTTCGGGCCCTGGCAGGTACTGGGCCCGTTCGCGGCGGACGGCTTCGATGCCGCCTACGACCGTGATTTCGGGCCGGAGAAGGTCGTGGATTTGTCCGCGACCTACGCCGAGGGGAGGCACCGCTGGGTGACGCAGCCGGACTGGAAGGACGGGGAGGCGCACTCGTTCACCGGCGACAACTCGGCGGTGTACGTACACCGCAGCGTGCGGGTGCCCGCCGACCAGGAACTCGCCCTGTCGCTGGGGAGCGACGACGCCCTGAAGCTTTGGGTGAACGGGGAACTCGTCCTGGCCAACAAGGTCACGCGCGGGGTCGCTCCCGATCAGGACAAGCCGGCCGTGCGGCTTCGGGCCGGGGACAACCAACTCCTTTTCAAGGTGGTCAACGGGGGTGGCGGCTACGCGTTCTATTTCAAGGCGGTGGGGCTTGCCCCCGCGGAGATCCTCGACTTGGTGAAATACCCGGCGGACCAGCGTTCCCCGGAGCAGGTCGATCGGTTGGCTCGACATTTCCGCGGTTTGACCTCGCTCCTCGCCGACCCGCGACGGGAGTTGGCCGATACCCGGAAGGCCCTGGCCACCCTCGAGGCGGAACTACCCTCGACGCTGATCTCGGAGGCCCTGCCCGAGCCCCGGTTGATGCGGGTGTTGCGCCGCGGCAACTGGCTCGACGACGGCGGGGAAGTGGTGGAACCAGCAGTGCCGCGTTCACTGCCGCAGCCGGCCGCGACCGGCCGCCGACTCACCCGTCTGGACCTCGCTGACTGGATGGTCGCCCCCGCGAATCCGCTGACCGCGCGTGTGCTGGCGAACCGACTCTGGAAGCAGTTCTTTGGCTTGGGCCTGTCGCGGAAGCTGGAGGACATCGGCGCGCAGGGCGAGTGGCCTTCGCACCCCGAGCTCCTCGATTGGTTGGCGAGCGAACTCCGGGATTCGGGCTGGAACGTGAAGCACCTGGTGCGCCTTCTGGTCACCTCCGAGACCTATCGACAGTCCTCGACGGGCTCCGAGCGGCTGCGGGAGGTCGATCCCGACAATCGGTTGCTGGCCCGTCAGTCGGCAGTGCGCCTGGACGCGGAGTTCATTCGGGACGCGGCCCTGGTGTACAGCGGGTTGCTGGTGGACCGGTTGGGCGGCCCGAGCTCCAAGCCCTACCAGCCCCCCGGCTACTATTCGCAGCTGAATTTCCCCAAGCGGGAGTACGAGGCCGACCGGGGCGAGGGCCAGTACCGGCGGGGGCTCTACACACACTGGCAGCGAACCTTCCTGCACCCGAGCCTGGCGGCTTTTGATGCCCCAACCCGCGAGGAATGCACGGCCGAACGCGTGCGCTCGAACACGCCGCAGCAAGCACTCACGCTCCTGAACGACCCCACCTACGTCGAGGCCGCCCGGGCTCTCGCCGAGCGGGTCCTGCGCGAAGGCGGCTCGACCCCCGGGGAGCGACTGCGGTACGCCTTCCGCCTCACCCTCGCCCGGTCGCCCGATCCTCGGGAAGCCGCGGTCCTCGAACGGCTGCAGGCCGAGCACGCGCGGGCGTATGCGGCGGATCCCGCGGCGGCGCAGGCACTGCTTTCCACCGGGCAGAGGCCTTCGCCGACGGACCTCGTCCCGGAGGAATTAGCCGCCTGGACCTCGGTGGCCAGGGCGATTTTGAACTTGCACGAGGTCATCACCCGCTCCTAGCGGGGTCCGTTCGAGCCAACCGGCTCCTTGACGTGACTCGTTCCCGTCCTCATGTTCCCCGTCCTTTTCGGTGCCCACTCCGCTCACTTAGCCCGCGACGTCCGTATGACCAAACCCAAGGCGCGCAAGCCGGCGCGCAAACCCGTTCCGGCAGCCAAGCCGGCCAAAGCCCGCAAACCATTGGAAGCGGGCGCCCTCCCGCACGTCGCCCCCTCCGCGCCCCCTGCCACGGCCGTCGCTGTCGCGACTCCGGCACCAACCCTGCCCAAGCCGCCGCCGTTGAAGCTCCCCGCGATCCGGTTTCCGGCCTTCAAGTCGGTGGATCCCGCCGCTCACGGCCCCGGGGGGGGGGCCGTCCTGGAAGCCGCCGATGAAATCGCCCCGGTCGCCCCCACGCGCCCCGGCGAGTTCAACGTCCAGGACAAGGTCAAGGAACTGGTCAAACTCGCCCAGGAACAGGGGTACCTCACCTACAACGACATCAACGACGCCCTCCCCGACGGGATGGTGACGCCCGAGGAACTCGACGAGATCTACATCAAGCTCCGCAACCTCGAGATCGAGATCGTCGACCAGTCGGAGGTCGACCGGGTCAAGCAACCCGAGGTCGAGGAGGAGGACGAGAAGGCGCGCCTCGACATCCTGGACGACCCCGTCCGGATGTACCTCAAGCAGATGGGCCAGGTGCCCCTGCTGACCCGCGAGCAGGAGGTCGAGATCTCCAAGCGGATCGAGGATGCGGAGAATGAGGTGAAGCGGATCATTCACAGCTTCGGGTTCTCGGGCAAGGAGCACATCGCCCTCGCCGAAAAGCTGATCGCGGAACCGCCGAAGGAACGCTTCGACCGCGTCATCATCGACAAGAAGATCGACAGCCGCGACCTCCACCTGAAGGTCCTGCGCAAGCTCGTGAAGGATGTCCGGGGCCTCGACCAGGAGGTCGACGAGACCTACCGGGAACTGCTCGAGTGCACGCAGAAGACCAAGATCGACAAGCTGCGCGAGGATTTTCAGAAACTCGACGCCAAGCTCCAGAAGTCGTTTCCGAAGTTTTACTACAAGCAGAAGGTCATCGAGGAAATGGCGCTCGTCGCGGACAACGTCCACGACAAGTTCCAACTCAGTCTCAAGACCATCAACGAACTCGAGCCGCAGAAGAAGCTGCCCCAGGTGCAGATGATGGTCGAGGCCGAGCACCGCAAGGTGGCGGCGCTCGAGGAGTTCGTGCGGCTCTCCTGCGAGGGCTACCTGGCGGCCTACAAACAGCTCCAGGACTTCTCGCGCAAGGCCCTCCAGGCGAAGACCGAGATGGTGGAGGCGAACCTCCGCCTCGTTATCTCCATCGCCAAGAAGTACACCAACCGCGGCCTCTCGTTCCTCGACCTGATCCAGGAGGGGAACATGGGCCTCTTGAAGGCGGTCGAGAAGTTCGAGTACCGCCGCGGGTACAAGTTCTCGACCTATGCGACCTGGTGGATCCGCCAGGCCATCACGCGGTCGATCGCCGATCAGGCGCGCACCATCCGCATCCCGGTGCACATGATCGAGACGATCAACAAGCTGATGCGGGTGCAGAAGCAACTCGTCCAGGACTTCGGCCGCGAAGCCACCCCGGAGGAGATCGCCGACGAGATGCAGATGCCCGTCGAGCGCGTGCGGGCCGTGCTGAAGATGGCCCAGCAGCCCATCTCGTTGCAGAGCCCCGTCGGCGACAGCGACGACACCAGCTTCGGTGATTTCATCGAGGATAAGTCGGCCGAGAACCCGTCCGAAATGACGAGTTACAGCCTCCTCAAGGACAAACTCAACAACGTCCTCGACACCCTGACCGAGCGGGAGCGCAAGGTGCTGGAGTTGCGGTTCGGTCTCGTGGACGGCTACAGCCGCACGCTCGAGGAGGTTGGCAAGCAGTTCAAGGTCACCCGCGAGCGCATCCGCCAGATCGAGGCCAAGGCGCTCCGCAAGATGCGTCATCCGACGCGGATCCGGCAGTTGCAGGGCTTCCTCGAGGGCGAGGAAGTGGTCGCCTAGTTCCGGGTCGCCCGGGTTACGGGGCGGTTACTTTGCGATCTCGGGGTGTTCCATGAACGCGTAGCAGAGCATGTGGAGGATTCCCATCTGGGCGTCCTCGACCCGGCCGTAGTGGGTGTCACCGATGACCACCGGATGGCTGGCGATCTCGGCCATGCGACCCCTCTTCGCTCCGACCAGGGCAACCGTGTGCAAACCGTGCTTGCGGGCCCAGTCGAGCGCCTTGACGCAGTTGGGGGAGTTGCCGCTGACGCTCACCCCGATGAGCACATCGCCGGCACGCCCGAAGTTCTCGAGTTGCCGCACGAAGACGTCCTCATAGCTGTAGTCGTTCGCGAGCGCGGTGATCCACGAGATGTTGTCGTTCAAGGCGAGGCAACGGAAACGCCGGCCCAGCGCGTCCGAGGAGCCCTTGCCGAGATCGGTGATGAAGTGCGAGGCGTTGGATGCCGACCCGCCATTGCCCATCGCGAAGACCTGACGATCCTCGCGAATGGCGGCGCGGAGGAGGTCGAGAACCCCGCCGACCGCGGCAGTTGGGATGGAATCAAGGGCGGCCTTTTGGAGCTTAACGTAGTCGGCTAACCAGTCCTGCATGGTCGGGCGAGGCTACCCGGGCGACGCCGGGCTTTGCCATCGGTTTTTCGGCCGGCGATTCATTCGTCATTCGTCATTCGTCGGGCACCACCCTGCCAGGCTGGCGCCGAACCCGACTTTCCCTTTGCGCGGTCGCAGGCCGTTGCTAGCGTCGACGCACTCCCGACGACAGGACCCTTCTTATGAGTACTCCCGCGACCAGCACCGCCAACAACTTCCCCAAACTCCCTAACGCCATGTGGCCCGGTCTCGTGGGGAAGGGCAGCCCCGGCGGCGATCCCTCGATCGACCTCGATACCATGCTGGACCTCACCTCCAAGGCGGAGGTCAACGGCGCCAAGTTCGATGGCGTGGACCTGTTCCTTTACAACCCGCACGTCGATATCGACATCGGCGACGACGACCTCAAGCGGTTGGCGGACAAGATCCAGGCGAAGGGCTTCGTGGTGGGGTCGGTGGTGGCGCCGGTCTGGTTCGAAGGTTCGGCGATGGGCGACGAGACCAAGCGTAAGAACTGGGTGACCGCCGTCCGGAAGGCGTGCGTCATTGCCGAGAAACTGCGGGACCTGGGCGTGCGACCCTACGGCATCGTGCGGATCGATTCCGCGGCTTCGGTGACCGACTGGGACAAGGATCCGAAGGGCAACACCCGGTTGATCGCCCAGACGTTCAAGGAGGGCGGAAAGGTGGCTCGGGACCATGGCGAGCGGCTGGCCGCGGAAGGTGAGATCTGCTGGGCTGGCATGCACTCCTGGAAGTACATGCTCCAGACCCTCGAGGCCGTGGACATGCCGAAGGTGGTCGGGTTCCAGGCCGACATGGCCCACACCCTCCTCTATACCCTGGGTTACAACGCCCCCGAGCACCGCATCGTGCCGGAGAAGTTCCGCTGGGAACCGGAGGTGTTCCACAAGGCGATGAAGAAGATGACCCAGGCGTTGCGCCCCTGGACCATCGACTTCCA
>JBBQML010000036.1:0-14643 GCA_038328885.1 Verrucomicrobiota bacterium
GTCGCCGGGAAAATCGCGGCGCGAGAGATTCAGCTTCTCGAAATAGTCTTCGAGCAGGAGCCAGGCGCGCTGGGGATCCGCGCAGGTGCCGAACTGGCTGAGGATCTCGCTGCGTTCGGCGACTGCGCTCTTGGAGTCGGACAGTTCGCGCCGGAGCTCCGCGAGCGCGCCATAGGCGCGGCCGAGGACGTTGTGGTGGGCATCGTACCGTGCCGCCGCAGCGGACGAGCGGAGGACGGGTGTTCCGGTGTTCTTTCGACCTCTGGGCATGGCGACTTCAGGAAACAGACCAGCAAGGAATGATCATTGCCGCACGGTCGGGCAACCGTGGTCAAATCATTATTCCGGTGGTCTCGGGCGCCCGTGCATCCACAGGTTGTCGGTGCGGTGGACCGTGCCAAAGCGGCGGCGCGCGATGCTTCCCGCCGCACTCCAGGAGGAGCGGCGCGCCTTGGAGCGCGCCGAGGAGCCCGGCGAGGCGGCGCTTTGGTATCCGGTCACCCACAACGTCCGGGTGCACCGTCGAGCGCCACGAGCGCCACGAGCGCCAGTCGCACGACGCACGACGCACGGACCCTGGGCTAGAGACCGAAGGCTTTCTGCATCTGCTGTCGCACCTGAGTGAGTCGCTTGACATCGCCACCCCCCACCTCGGCGGTGGCCCAGCCCGTGAAGCCGATGTCGGCGAGGGCTTCCCGCACGCGGTCCCAGGGGAGGTCGTCGTCGGCCCCTGTGATCTCGACGAACTTATTGCCTGCCCGGCTGAAGCCCTTGACGTCGAGTTTGACGCAGCGGTGGGCGAAGGCGCGGATCCACTGGTCAGGTTGGCCGTATTTCCAATGGTTGCCGAGGTCGTAGTACATCCCGACCCAGGGGCTCTTGAAGAAGTCCACGAACCGGATGAATGCCTCCGGGCCCTGTTCAGGGGGGGCATCGTGCTGGTAAAACATCCGGTTCCAGACGTTCTCGATGAGGATGGGCTGACCGAGCGAGGCCGCGAGGGGGAGGAGTTTCCGGATTTCGACCTGGCACCGTTCCTCGATTACTTCCGCGGGTCCGTCGCCGGCCTGGCCCAGGACGATCAGCACCCCGCTGCCGCCGGCGGCGTGAGACACCCTGAGGCAGTGCTCGATGTTGGCCCGGCTGCGGTCACGTTCCTCCGGTTTGGCGCTGGTGAGCCGTTGTTGCCAGTGGGCGTGGTTGATCGCGTTGTGCACGAACACGCCGGAGGCGCGGACGGCCTCGCGAGCCTGCTCGGGGGTGAAATCGCCGGCCTGGTCGAAATCCACACCGTCGAAGCCAGCTTCGCCGGCCGCCTGGAGCCGCTCGGTGAGCGAGAGCTTCCGGCCATCCGCCTGGTCGGCGATCATGCCGAGCTTGCAGGAGAGCAGCAGCCTCTTGCCGGTGGGTGGGCGCACGATGGTCGTTGGCACCGGGGACGCCGCGGCCGGGGTGTTGGGGGCAGCGACGGAGAGGGCGCCGGCGCCCAGCACGGCCGAGCCGGTGCGGAGGAAGTTGCGACGATTGACCAGGGTTTTGGGGATGCCGTTCATGGTGATGAGGGGGAGACCGCGTCGGTTGGATGGGGAAGCGGAGGCTGAGCAGAGGGAATCAAACGCCCCGGATGTATTTCCGGTCCTCCCAGACAGCCTTCAGGGACGTGAGGTTGCGGGAGTCGAGGACATGGCGTGCGGCAGTGAGCAGGCGGCCGCGTTTCAGGGCCTGCCAGGCGTCGCTGGCGTTCACCGCCACGGCCTGGAGCACGCTGGGATCGCGGTAGCAATCGATCATGCAGCGGGTGCAGCCGTCGCGGATCAGGCGCGACGAGTCGAACTCGTAGATGTGGCACATCGGCGTTTCCCAGAAATGGCACCGGTACAGGTTCAGATTCCAGTCGAGGTAAAAGTACTTGTGACCGCCAAGGCAACCGAAACGTTCCTTTTCGCCTCGCAGATGCCGCTGCATCTCGGTGAGGGACTCGGTGGGATTGATCACCGGGAACCCGCTCCGCCGTTTCATCTGCTTGATCTTCTCGAACACCTCGAGGAGTTCGTCGACGCGAAAATTCACGAGGTCGCTGCCGCTGAAGCTGAGGTAGCTCGAGCCAAGGGCGGTGAGGGGGTAGCTGAAGGTGCAGGAGGAAAAGCCCAGCGACCGGAGGAACTCCGGGAGTTCGTCGTAATCCTCGATCAGGCGGCTGGCGGTGATGGAGGCCGTGGTCTGGATGCCCAATCGAGCGAAGACCTCGTTGGCCCGCCTGATCTTGCGGCATACGTCCGGCAGCCCGCGGTTCCTTTCGTGCTTCCCGACCTCATGGGCATCGACGGACATGATCACGCTGCTCAGCCCGTCGTTGGCGAGACCCTGCATGTTCTCGTCGGTCCACAACCCGCCGTTGCTGCAGATCATCGGACGGATGCCGTGCTCGGCGGCGTACCGCACCATGGCGCGGATCTCGCGGTGTACCATGGGCTCGCCGCCAACGAGCAGCAGGTAACCGATGTGGTTGCGCTGGGCGATGTCGATGACGTCCCGGGCCTCCTTCAGCGTGACGGAGCGGCGCGACTTCGGGTCGAAGGTGGAGCGGGCAAAGCCGCAGAACCCGCAATCCGCGTTGCAGATGTTCGTGATGGCGAACTGGAGGTAGCCCGGGCCGGCGTGGTCCAGGACGTCGCCAACCAGGCGGAACAGGCTCGATTTCGGTGGCTGGACGCGGGGCAGCCCCTGGGTGGTCGTCGGCGCGGCGGGTGTCTCGGACTGGGCGGGGCGGGGCGGGGAGGCGGCGGCAGAGGCGGCTGGTTCCATACGCGGGGGGGCGGCGAGTGTGGCGGCTAATGGTTCGCAGGGCAAATGATCCCGGGCCTCCGGCAACGGTTCTCATGGTGCTTTCAGCGGGCGAATTCGGGCAGGTTCCGTGGCATCGGAACCGCTTCTGTGTTCCCCGACAACTCACCTGGAGGTTGCCGGGTCGACCGCCCCGAGCGGGCGACTTGACTTCCCT
Source organism: Verrucomicrobiota bacterium (assembly GCA_038328885.1). Lineage (GTDB taxonomy): Bacteria > Verrucomicrobiota > Verrucomicrobiia > Limisphaerales > CAIMTB01 > CAIMTB01. The sequence continues at coordinate 3,002 of JBBQML010000036.1, forward strand.
GAAATAAGCTTTGACTTCGGTGGTCTTGCTAAGCAGTATCCCTAGCTGAGGTTGGCAGTGGAAGGTGTCCTAAGTGGTTTGACTTACCTTCGATGGGCTTTCTGAATCCCTAGGGTTGCGGTTCACGAGCGTGTAGCACTTGGCTAGCACCTTGGCGCTGATGTGGTTGCGCCAGAACACTGGATCCAAAGCCATGAATTACAAAGAATTGATGTTGGCTGCTTCGGTCGTTGCTGGCACCGCCAGTTCCGCGGTGGCGGCTTCGCTGGCGGTTGATTTTGAGTCAACCGACGTTGAATCGGTCCGGTTCACCATCGACACGCCGTCGGCGTACGGCATTGCGATGCATGAGGTTAGCGGTTCCGATAGCATCCCGGAGCCGGCCATGGTCGTGCCGGTGCTGGGCCTCCTCGCCGGCCTGGCCTTCATGATGGTCCGGCGGCGGCGTGCCCTCGCCATGACAGGAGCCTGATTCGTGGCCCTTGGTCTCCCTCGTGCGGGGTTCAGCCTTGGGGAGTGACGGGCCAGATCAGGGAGAGTTCTGCTTGGCGTTCCCGCCACTCCTCGAGGGTGAGGAACCGTGCAAACGCCTCAGCGCAGGTCTTTTCGTGCGGTCGGGCAAACTCACGGTAGGCGGGTTCGACGAGGAAAACGAAGTGGTCCCGAGGGTCCTGGGCTAGCCCCCGCAGAGCCGGGGCGGGAAACTCCAGCGACTCGGCGCCGGCGTGAGGCTGCAGGATGCAGCGGTCCGTTCCCCATTCGAGGTGGGTCCCGTGGCAGGCATAGACGAGGTCGATTCGTCGATCGCCGAGGTGGGTGAGATAGAAGCCGTGAAAGCGGGCGTGCCGGAGTTCGAGGACGCTTTCGACCTCCTGCCCGCTGAAATCAAGGATCTCGAACTCCCGGTCCTCGAAGACGTGTGGGAGGCTGAACAGGACGTCTTGAAGTGGCAGGTGGGTGCGAGTGACCAATTGCCGGAACACCCCTTCGTTGATCGTCCAAGGATCCGCGTTGGCGAATGCTGTGGGGAGAGGGGTTGGCGGGAGGCCGAGGACCGGTGGGGCTGGGATGGCAGGGGGGAATCGGGGCGGCGGCGCCGGCGGAGCAGGCGGGGCGGGCAACGCTTCCCGGGGTCTGGCCGGGCCGGCCGGGATGGGCGTTTCCGTCGCCCCGACCGGCGCCAGGCTTGCGCTGGGGCCGGCGGACCCAGGATCGACGCCAGCCCGGGGTGCCGCTGGCGTGGGCGGAGGCGCGGGGGCCGCGGTCGGGCTTCCGCCTTTGCGCACCGCGGGATGGTTGAGGAACCCCTGGAGTTCGGAGGCGGAGACGCTCCGGTACTTGAGGTCCGGAATCCCAGGCACGTGTTCCTCGCCACCATCGGGACGCCTCCGGCGGAAATAGAGGAAGGGCGGGGAAATGCGCAGGATGATGCCCGGTTGCAGGAGGTCGCACTTGTCGTGGTCCTGGAGGATGTCGAGTTTGTCCTGGCCGAGGTGGCCCTTGATCTCAAAACGGGTCCCGGCGCGGACGGTCCAGAAATGGATGTCGAATCCCGTGGAGGCTCCGGGGCTTTCGCGGACCTCGATCGCCGCCTCACCGGCCGCGGTTTCCTGGGAAGCGTACTCGTCGTTGAGCACCCGTTCGAGCGCCTCGGCGCCGGCTGGGTCATTGCCGAAACGGTGGGAGTCGATCTCGAGGTATCGCTGGAGGGGGTCGACGTGCAGCGTGCGTGGGGGGCGGAGCCAGCCGTCGGAGACCAGGTGGGCCAGACCGCGCATCCCGGTGGCGGTGCGCTCGTCCCCGCGCGTGGCCTGGATGTTGAGGTGACCCAGGGCGTCGAGGTGGACACGGAAGCGGACCTTCCGCGAGCCCGCGGGAGCGGGGGTGCTGCTTGAGGCTGCTGTCGTCCCGGGTTTGGGGTGGGGAGGGAGCTCGGGGAGGTGACGCTTGTTGAGCGCTGCGGTGAGCGTTTCGGCGTCCGCGGGCAGGCATGGGCAGAAGGTGTCCCCGTTGAAGTCCACGGAGCCGTCGGGGTGGACGGCAAACGACTGGGGTTGCTCCACGACTCCGCGCGTCACCCACTTGAAGTGATCGACCTGCGGCCAACTGCGGCCGGGTTCCAGCCGGGTTTGCTCGGATCCGAAGGTGAGGATGAAGCAGGCTGCCGCCCCTTCCGCCTCGGGTGGAACCGTGGCTACAACGCGGCGGGCGGGCGGGAGATCGGTCATGGGAGTAGGGCGCCGACCCGACGGGGGATCCCGCGTGATGGCGGCCAAGGGCTCGGGGTGAGATTCCGACTAGAGTAAGCGGGCATCCCCGGCCGCCTCAAGGCTGCTGGGATGAGGGAAATGGTTTGTGCCGTGGCGGTCGGGTTCGTTAGAGGAGACGGACTTTGTCCGCCTGATGAAGCTTACCCCCGAGAAGAGGATGGCCGTGATTGCACTCGCGGTGCTCACCTTCGACCAGATGACCAAGTGGATTGTCGTGCACCGGCTTCCTTTCGGGTCGGAGTTTCCGGTGCTCCCCGGCTTCTTCAAGTTCGTCCATTGGGGCAACACTGGTGCGGCGTGGAGCACCTTCCATGGGAACAACGCCTGGTTGGCCGGGGTTTCAGCGATCGCACTGGTCCTGCTCTACCTGGCCCGCGGGTACTTTGAGGGCCACACGCGGGCGGGGCAGATCGCCTTGGGCCTTGTCTTTGGCGGGATCATGGGGAACCTCGTCGACCGGATCGTTCACGGCCACGTGGTCGATTTCCTGTACTTTCACGTCATCCGGCGCGACGGCGAGGTGGTGGGATTCCCCGCCTTCAACCTGGCGGACTCGGCGATCTGCACGGGGGTGGGGATCATCTTTCTGCTCTCCGCTCTGGGGCAACGAGGCGAAGACAAAGATGCCCCGGCCGAGGTGCTCGGAGCGGGGAAGGCGCGGCCGGAAGCGGTGTCCATCGGTCGGTCGCCGCAATGAGGCGGCTTGGCCTGAGGAGGCGCGGCCTGACGCAGGCCCTCGGATGGAGTGGGAGGCCGGGCTGCTTCAGAGGAGCCGCTCGGCGATCTGAACGGCGTTGAGGGCGGCGCCCTTGAGCAGTTGGTCGCCGGCGACCCAGAACGCCAGGCCGTTATCCAGTGCGCAGTCGCGTCGGAGCCGGCCGACCTGGCAGTTGTCGTGGTCGGAGACGTACAACGGCAGGGGGTATTCGTTCTTCGACGGTTCGTCCACGAGGTCGAGTCCCGGGGCCTTGGCCAGGATGGCGCGCGCGACGTCTACGGAGACGGGGCGCTCGAATTCGGCGCTCACGGCGACGGAGTGGGCGCGGTAGACGGGTACGCGCACGCAGGTGACGCTCGCCCGGAAGGCCGGGTGGTGCATGATCTTGCGGCCCTCGTTCTGCAGCTTCATTTCCTCCTTGGTATAACCGTCGGGGAGGAACGCATCCACCTGGGGGATCACGTTGAACGCGATCTGGTGGGGGTAGACCTCGCGCGTGGGGGTTTCGCCGGCGGCGATCTGGCGGACTTGGCGCTTCAGCTCCTCGATCGCCTGGGCACCGGTGCCGGAGACCGCTTGGTACGAGGAGGCGAACACGCGCATGACCCCGAACGCCTGGTGGAGGGGGTGGAGCGCCATGAGGGTGATGGCGGTCGTGCAGTTGGGATTCGCGAGGATCCCCCGGTGCGATTGGATGTCCTCGCCGTTGATTTCCGGCACGACCAAAGGGACCGAGGGGTCCATGCGAAACGCGCTCGAATTATCGACCACGATGCAACCGGCCCGGGCGGCGAGGGGGGCGAACTCGCGGGAGATGCCCCCGCCGGCGCTGAACAGCGCGATGTCGACCCCGGCGAAGGACTCCGGCTTGAGCTCCTGGACGGGGACGGGGGTCCCCTGGAACAGGAGCGTCTTCCCGGCCGACCTGGCCGAGGCGAGGAGAGTGAGGCGTCCCACCGGGAAGCCGCGCTTCTCGAGTGTCCTGATCATCTCGATACCCACGGCGCCCGTTGCACCCACCACAGCCACATGCGGAGTCCGGTTCATTGGGGGGACGATCATACGGGGCGGGGTGGGGGTGTCAAACGCCCCAGATCCGCCTCAGGGGGAGGGTGTGGCGGGGGTGAGGGTGAGGGTGAGGATCTGGAATTGCGGTGTCGGCGCCGCCTCGGGCCAGGCGGTGAGAACGCGGAGTCGCTTGGCATCGGGTCCAAGCAGGGTCTCGAACCGCGGGCGGTTGGCCACCGCCACGGCGAGGGAGGGATCGAGTTGCAGTCGGCGGGCGGCAAGTTCGAGGGAGCAGGCCTGCTGCATGGTGCCGAGTTCCCACTGGAGGGCGTACGGTGTGTCGGCGTGAAGCACGCGCTGCGGGTCGCCGCCACCCCGCAGATAGGCCTGTCCCAGGGAGGCCAGGCCGCGGGACTCCTCGAAGACCGGCAGGCGGCGGCCCGCGTGCTGGATCTGGAAGCCCAGGGCCAGGACCGTCGCGAGGGCGGTCAGTCCGCCCAACCAGCGTGCGGTGGTCTGGCGGGCGAACCACCCGGAAGCGGGCAGGGCGGCGAGGATGGCTCCGGCCGGCAGGAGAGGGGCCACCAGATCACCGCGCTGGTGGCTGGCGAGGCCCAACACCACGAGCCCGACCAGGAGCCAGGCCGCCGCGAAGGATTGCACCCGCCGTGCGCGGGGCTCGGGTTCGGGATGTCGCCAGGCGAGCCACAGCCCCCAGATCGCGATGAGGCTCCAGGGGGCGAATCGGCCCAGGAAATAGGCCGGGGTCAGCACGAGTCCGACCCCCGGGGTGGGGCCGCTTCGGTTGACCACGTGACCGACGAGTTCCGACCGGATCAGCTTGTTGAACACCGCCTCGCCCGCCTGATTCCACGCCAGCCAGAGCCAGCCTCCCGCGATGACCAGGAGGAGGCCCGCCCAGAGGACTTGCAGCGGGTGCCATGGCGAAGCAGCCCCGTGGCGGCGTTCACGGAACCACGCGAGGAGACCGCCGAAGCCGAGGAGAATCCCGAGCGGTCCCTTGGTCAGGGTGGCGAACGTGGCGGCCAGCCAGGCGAATGGCCAACCCCTCCCCCTTTCCCACGCCCCGAAGGCGAGGACGGCCGTGAGGGTCACACCGAAGGTGAACACCGCGTCGGTGCGCGCGAGCGCGACGAGCTTGGCGGTCAGCGGATTGGCCAGCAGGAAGACTCCCGCGAGCAGGGCGGCCCGTGGGCCAGCCCGCTGGTAGAGCAGCCCCCACAGGAGCACGGACGAGCCCCACATGGACAGCGCGCAGGGGAGGTAGAGGGTGGTCAGGTTGTGCCTCCCCGCCAGCCGAGACACCCCCGCGGCGAGCCAGGTGTACATCGGGGGCTTGGACGTCAGGTCCCCGGTCCAGTCGCGCTGGACGAACCAGTTGCCATTGCGCAACGCGTCCAACACGTACGAGGCGGGCCGCTCCTGGTCGTTGTCGGTGAGGTTGTTCGGTCCCAGCAGTCTCAGGCCGAAGAGCAGGCCGGCCAGGGCGGTCAGCACCAGCAGTGCCAACGGCCATGGGGGGCCCGCCCAAGCGGAGCCTGACGCCGGTGCGGCTGCTGGTGCGGGTGAGGTCGCCACCGGGCCGTTCACGGCTGGAAGGGGCGGGGGCGGGGGAGGCCCGTCACCAAGGGGGTTGCTCGGGAAGGCTGGCGTTGAATTCCTGAAGCAGCGCGGCTTCGTAGTCGCCGGCATACTTCAGGCCGAAGAAAGCGTCGAGGCCCTCGCCGAGGAGGCGCTGCCAGGAGGCGTCCTCACGGCCCGGGATGATCGGGTAGAACAACGCATGATTCGACTTGGCGGCATTAAAGTCCCCCGGGGCGTCGCCGATCATGAGGACGTGGTGTGGCGCGTACTTGGCAGCAGCCGCGAGCCTGAGGTGATCCCTCTTGGAGCCCATCTCCTGGCCGGCGATCAATGCCACTTGCCCGGCGAGGTCGTGTTCCGTCCACTCCCGCTCGAGGGCTGGTCCCGGGGTTTGGGAGATCACCATCGCGTCCGCCCGGCCGGTCAACTGCTGCAAGGTCTCCCTGACGCCCGGAAACGGAGGCACGCCGTGGACGATGTCCTTGATCTGGGCGTCGACGGCGAGCGACCAGTCAAGCACCGGTTGGAGGGCGGTATTTCCGCGCTGCTCGACCTCGGTCCGGAGCGTGGTGAGAGTGTGCTTGGTCTCCCGAGCCATCCAGGCATCGAGTTCGTCGGAAGAAGGCACCCGAACGGCGCGGGCGTGCACCTCGGGGCGTTCGGCGAGCAGGTTCAGCGCGTTCGACAGGGCGGGGTACCGGTTGATGCCGCGCGATTTGGAGTAGAGGTTGACGAAGTCCCAGACCTCCCGGGCGTATTTCGCGACCGGTTGCAGGCCGAAGTGCTTCACGAACATCGGGGTGAAGCACTCCTTGTGCTTGATCTCCATCGAGTCGAAGACGCAACCGTCGGAGTCGATGCCGACAAAGAACTCGTGCCTGGGTGGGAAGTCGCGCAGGGGTTGTGCGGGATCGTTCATGGGGTCTCGCGTCGGTTGAGGGGCCGAGTCTGCGGAGGGCCGTGCCGGGGCGGGAAGTTAAAACTGGCGAGGCTCGCGCGGCCGGTGACCGGGCGATGAAATCGCGGTAAAATTTGTTTGAACGCCGTGCATCTCGGGCCTATCAGATCAACGTACAGCGTCCATGAGACTCCTTCTCAGCGACCTGACGGTGAAGCCGGAGCCCTCCCGGGCAACTTGCCGGCGTCACCGTTTTCCCTCGGGGTATCGTCCCTCGGGGTATCGTCAGTACTGTCTCCTAAAAACCATCGAACCGCATCATGGCTAAGTCCCACGAACAAATCGCGGAAGTGGTCCAGAACCACCGGTATCATCCCAGGAACGCGGAAAACCGACCGCAGAAGGCGCAGAAGCATCGATACGAGCGGCGCAAGGTCCGGGAGTTGATGCGCCTCGGGGAATGGGCCGGGGACCAGTGACGGGTTCCAGGAAACGACACCTCAAGCACTAAAACCAGACTCAGGAACCATGATGGCCACGCCGGCATACGGCGTGGCCTTTTGCTTTGCAGTTGCCCGGCGCCAACCGCCGCCGCGATCGGGCATGGCGTACGGCGCCGGCTAGGAGCAGCGGGGACAGCGCCCGAAGAACTCCAGCTTGTGGGTGACCATGCGGAATCCGCTCTCCCGCGCGATGCGCTGCTCCCACTCCGACGCCAGGCAGTCCTCGATCTCGACGACCGCCGAGCATCCGGTGCAGATCAGGTGGTGGTGATGGCCGCGATGGCCGTCACAGGCTATTTCGAACCGGGCGATGCCGTCGCCAAAGTCGTAGCGCGCGACGAGCCCCATATCCTCGAGCAGATGGAGGGACCGGTAGACCGTCGCGAGGTCGCATCCGCCTGTGGGGAGCGACTGGAAGATTTCCTTGTTGGTGAGCGGGTGGGGGTGTGCTTGGAGGACCTGGAGGATGGCCTGGCGCGGGCCTGTGATCCGACGGGCATCTCGGCGGAGACGTTCGGTCAGGTCCCCGAGCTTCGGCCGGCGGCGCGGCTGGGGGACGGCCGGGGCGGGTTCCTGGGGGTGCAGGCAGCCCTGGTGATGGGCCGGGCCGGGCCGGGGAGGGGGAGGAGGGCCCGAGCCCTGTCCCGGGGGCGGCTCGGGAGCTGTGGAATCCGGCGTTTTGTTTGCGGGCGCAGGATCATCGCCTACCTCCGGCGTGCGGGGTCTGGTGGCGTGTGGACGGGCGCGCTTCATGTGCCGGGCGGTGGGTTGCTTTCCTGGCGACCTCCCCGGCGGGTGGCGAGGGTGGCGAGGAACAAGCCGATGCTCACCAGGACGATTGAGGGGCCGCAGGGCAGGTCGGCCACGTAGGAGAGGAACACTCCGGAGATGCCGGTCAGGGTGCCGAAGCCCACGGCGAGCCAGATCTCCTGGCGAAGGCTACGGCTCAGGAGGCGCGCCGCGGCGGGGGGGATCACCAGCAGGGCGCCCACGAGGAGGATGCCGACCAGCCGGATGGAAATGGTGACCGTCAGGGTGAGCAGGATCACGAAGCCGTAGTTGAACCAGCGCACCGGGACGCCGGTCACATGGGCGAGGTCCTCGTGGGTGGTGATCAGGGAGAGCGGACTGAGAAACCACGCCGCGCCAACCACGACGAACGCGAGCAGCAGGGCGGCGATCGAGAGTTCGGTGGCGCCGACGGCCAGGATATCGCCGAACAGCACGCGGTTGAGTTCGCCGGTGAGGCCATGGAGTCGACTCAGGATCACGGTGCCCGCCGCCACCGAGCCGGTGAGGAGGAGGGACATGATGGTGTCGCTGAAGAGGCCGCTTCGTTCGCGCAGCCAGACGATGGCTCCGGCCACCAGGAGGCTGACCACGATCATCCCGGGGGTGGGTTCGGTCAGGCCTACAAGGAAGGCGACCGCTGTGCCTGCGAGGGAGGCGTGGGCGACGGTGTCGCTGAAGAAGGCCATCCGGCGGGCGGTGACGAAGACGCCCAGCAGCGCGCAGAGCGGGGCCAGCATCAGGACCCCGAGCAGCGCGCGCTGCATGAAGGGCTCATGGAGCATGGTCAGGCGGGGACTGGCGTGGTCGGGGGGGGGCGGGGGCGGGATCCGTCCCGGGGTGGGTGTGCGTGCCGCGGAAGTGGATCGGCTGGTCGTGGTGATGGTGGTGGTGATACGCCACCACGTGCAGTCCGTAAGCTTCCTTGAGCGCATCCTCACGGATGATCTCATCCGGCGCGCCCTCACAGCAGATCCGGCCGTTGAGGGCGACCACCCGGGACGCGTGGCGGTGGACCATGGAAAGGTCGTGCGAAACCAGGATCACCGTCAGCCCATGGCTGCGGTGGATATCGGAGACGATCTCGTAGAACGTGCGTTCGCCCGGGGCGTCGACGCCCTCGGTGGGTTCGTCGAGGAAGAGCACCTGGGGGTTATCGAGGAGCCCAAAGGCGATGAGCACCCGCTGCAGCTGGCCGCCCGAGAGGGCCACCACGGGTTTGTCCAAGAGGGGCTTCACCCCGAGTTCGACGGCGATCGGCGGGAGCGCCGAATCCAGGTCGTCGTGTCGCCGCCAGAACCAGTTGCGCGTCGAGCGTCGGCGCAGGGCGAGGAACTCGCGCACACTGAGGGCCAGGCCCACCTCGAGCGCCAATCGCTGCGGGACGTAGCCCACCCGGGGCAGGGCCTTCCGGAGGTCGGTTTCGCCCAGGAGTCGAACGGTCCCCGAGGTTATTGGGAGCAGTCCGAGGATGCTCCGCACGAGGGTGGTCTTGCCGGCACCGTTAGGGCCGATAAGGGCGACCAATTCCCCGGTGGCGATGTTCAGGTCGATATCCTGCAGCACGCGGCGGCCGCCAAGCGTGACATTCAGGCCGCTGACTTCGACGACGCAGCCAGGGTGCGGGGTCTGGCTCATCGCGGTGGGCGGGGGAGGAGGGCGCGGCGCAGCGTTTCCAGGTTTCGGCGCATCCCCTCCTCGTAGGCTTGCGGGGTGAGCTTTCCGGTTTCGAGGGTTTCGAGGGTGGCGATCTCCAGTCCCAGGTCGGCCGCCAGTCGGAGGGCGAGTCGGGAGGAACGGCCGTCGACAAACAGCACCCGGGCCCGCTCGCGCCGGACGGTGGCGGAGAGGGCGGCCAGTTCGCGCGCTGAGGGATCCTCCTTGCCGGTGTTCTCGAGCACCCCCACCAACCGCAGTTGATACCGGCGCGCGAGATAGGGGAAGGCGTTGTGAAGTGTGAGGAACGGGGTCTGCCGTACCGGAGCCAGGGCCGCCTCATAGTCCTGATGGAGTTTGACCAGCGAACTCTGCAGTTGGTCGGCGTTTCGGCGGTAGATTTCCACTCCCTGGGGGTCCAACTCGACGAGGGCCTGGAGGATGTTGGTGACGGCCGCGGAAGCGAGCAGGGGATCCAGCCAGAAGTGCGGGTTCGTGGCGGCACGGCCAGGGTCCTGAGCCTGCCCCGGGTCGTGGTCGTGGTCATGATCCTCTCCATGGACATGAGGGGAAGTGTCTTGGATGAGTTGCCCGGCGGCCACACCCCGCGAGGCCTCGAACAGCCGGAGGTCCGGATTGCCGGAGAGCCGTCGAAGGTTAGACTCGCGCCAGTTCTCCAGGCCGAGGCCGATGAGCACCAGGGCCTGTGCCTCGCGCAAGCGTCGCACGTCGCGCGGGGCCAACTGGAAGTCGTGGGGGTCGACGCCGGTGGGGAGCCAGTTTTCGACGCGGACACGATCGCCGGCGATGCTGGCGGTCCAGGAAAAGACCGGGAGGAAGCTCGTGAGCACGACGCGTCCCGGGGGCTGGCCGGTCTGGGCCGGGGCAGGGTTGGCCGTGGCGGCGGACACGCCCGAGGGTACGCGTGGCAGCCAGAGCAGCAGCAGGAGCAGGACGAGTGCGCGCGCCGGGAGACGCCGGAGCGGAGTACTGAGGTGCATCACGATTCCACCCATGGACCAGGCGCAAACCTTTTGCAAATTTGATCCAAAAAAGAACACCTGCCGTGCGGCGGCAGGTGGCGTCGGGCAGACTACTTCATGAGGAGCACCTGGCGCGCGCGCTTGATCGCGAGTGCGAGGCGGCGCTGGTAGTGCGCCGGGAGCCCGGTGTATTTGCGGGGAAGGATGCGGCCCTGCTCGGTGACAAACTGGCGGAGCAGATTCACGTTCTTGAAGTCCAAGGCGTCGACCGTGAAGTCGATCTTCGGCTTGGGGCGGGGCGTCCGCATTTCGGACGAGCGGGAACGCGGGCCGGAGTCGCGGTCGTTGTGGGTCTTGCGCGGCATACGATCGTTCTACTTGACCTCGCGATGGAGGGTATGGCGACGGAGGTGCTTGTTGTATTTCATCAACGCAAGCTTCTCCGTCTTAAGCTTCTTGTTGCGGGTGGTGGTGTAACGGCTCGGGGACTCGCCAAGTTTGCGCGCCTCCGTGCATTCGATAGTCACGATCTCGCGGGGCATGATCTATTCCTTCTCCTTTGCAGGCTTTTCTTCGACTTCGTCGTCTTCCTCGATCTCCGCTGGCGCGCCGGCATCGAGGGTGCCGAGCGAACCGAGTCGGCGGTGGCGGAGGGCGCCCTCGCGCTCGAGTTGGGCCTGGGCCTCCACGGTGAACCGGGCCCACGGAATGGCATCCAAACGGACCTTCGGGATCGGTTTGGTGGTCAATTCGCAGGTGCCATAGCTGCCACGCTCAATGCGCTTCAGCGCCTCGTCGATTTCATAGATCGCGTCCTGATCACTGGACAGCAGACTCAGGGCAAAGTCGCGATCGAAGTTGTCGGTGCCCGAGTCGGCCATGTGCATGCTGTAGCCCGGCAATTGCTCGGCGGACTCCTTGGCCAGCCCGTTCATTTGTCGAACCAGCTGTTCGCGCAAGTCGAGCAGGATTTGACGGTAACGGTCCCACTCGGGCTCGGCCGCTTTGGGCTTGCCTGCGGACTTGGGACCGGTGGGGTGTCCGCCGCCGAGGATGGCTGCAGCCGTCGCTGTGCCGACAAGCTTTCCCCGTCCGGACGGCGCCGTTTTCTTCACGGCAGTTTTCTTGGAGCTCACTTCGTAGACTCCTGGAATTCTCCTGGTTTCAATTGATATCCCGCCATCGACCCGAGGGGCCGTGGAGCGAGGGCCG
>JBBQML010000037.1:0-14324 GCA_038328885.1 Verrucomicrobiota bacterium
GTCCACGGAAGTAGTGGTGACCGTTTCGTTCGACGTGCGGCAGGCCGAGGGCGGCCATCACCGACAGGTCCTGCAGCAGCGCCACGGGACCCAGGTTGCACAGGTCCTCACCGGTCAGGACCCCCGCCAACCCCGACCGGCGGCGCTGGGCCAGGAGGCAGGCGTTGGCAACGCCCTTGAGGACGCCCTTGCAGTTCTTGTGGCTGCCTCCGACGTAGCCCAGGGCGAGCGCGCCGATCTTCCGGTCCGCCACGCTCCGTTTGAGCATCCAGAAGCCGCAGTCGGGATGCACGTAACGCACCCGCCCCGGGCCCAGCACGCGCTCCGCCTGTTCCAAAGCCCAGGCGACCTCCTCCGGGGTCTCGACGTGGTTCACCTTTGATAGGAACCCACGGTGGTGGTGCGAATCCGCGGCAGGGCGGCCCCCACGCTGTTTGTCGCCGTTGTCGGCGTTGTCGCGCTCATCGTCGTCCTCGTCGTCCAACCGCAGTACTCACGCCTCCAGCTTCCAGGGCGCGCGCAGGGGCTTGGGCGCCAACAACCGGTCCGCGGTCTCGTCCCCGATCGCGCGCTCCGCCACGGGATCCCAGCGGAGCGGGCGGCCCAGTTCCAGTGCCGCCAGGGCCAGGTGCGAAAGCGAACTGACCCGGTGCCCGGCCTCAACCCCATACAACGGCGCCTGTCGGCGGTTCACCGCATCGAGGAAGTCACGCTTCTCGCTGGTCTTGAGGGGGAACTGGAAATCGCCCGGCCCGGGACGCCACGACAGCAACGCCTCGTCCGAAACCGTGATCTCGGTCGGATACCGGACTTCGACCCAGCCTTCGGTGCCCTCGAACCGGACGTAAGGGACGTCGGTGTGACAGCGCAAGGTCACCCCATTGGCGAACGTGAACCGCGCGTCGAATTCCTGCACCACGTTCCACAGCTGCCCCGCGGGAGCGAAGCGCCCCGTGGTCTCCACGACCACCGGCCCGGTCTGCTCCAGGTCACACCCCCACAGCGCGATGTCGTTCAGGTGCGCCCCCCAGTTGGCAAGCATCCCGTCGGCGTAGTCGCGAATGCAGATCCACCCCGGCCGCCCCCGGTCGTCCTGGCGCGGGTGCACCCGCTGCTCGGTGTAGGGCGCCGCGGGTGCCGGCCCCAGCCACTGATCGTAGTCGAGGCCCTCCGGCACCGGCATGGCCGGCTGCGGGCCGAGGGTCATGTCCTTGGGCGTCGCGGTGATCACCCGTTCCACCCGGCCGATCCGACCGTTCCGTACCAACTGGGCTGCGCGGTGCATCGACTGCAGCGAACGAAATTCGCTGTCGGTCCGAAAGATCCGACCCGTCCGCCGCACCAGATCGCTCAGCCACCGGCCCTCGGCGATGTTCCGGGTGAGCGGCTTCTCACAGGCAACGTCCTTCCCCGCCTTCAGCGCCGCCGCCGCCATCAACGCATGCCAGTGGTCCGGGGTGGAGATCATCACCGCGTCGAGATCGGCCCGACCCACGAGGTCCCGCCAGTCCTGGACGATCTCACATCCCCGGTAGGTACCGGCGGCCGTGGCCTTCGCGTAGTGACCGTCCACCAGGGCCTTCGCCCGCCGCACCCGCCACTGGTCCACGTCGCAGACCGCCACGACGTGGGCGTCTGGCTCGCGCAGAAACCCTGGCAGGTTCGCGTGAATCGCCTGGCGGCCGGTGCCGATGAACCCCACCGCGACGCGGTTGCTGGGCGCCACCCCGCCGTCCCGGCCCAACACGCGCCCTGGCAACACCAGAGGCGCCGTCACGGCAGCCCCAAGGCTCCAGGCCCCGCGACGAAGAAACGTTCGGCGGCAGATGGCCGTCCTGGGTGCACGAAGAACAGGGTTCATGTGTGGGGAGGCTGCGGGACGTCCGGACCCTGACGGGCCAGCCCCCGGGCCGCAAGCGCGCCGGAGTCGCCACCCGCCCGGGGCCGGGAGATGCGCAGTGCCGGGCGTGCGCCAGTCTCCAGTCCTCAATCGACAATCTCCAGTCGGCACTCTCCCCGCGCTGGGAGACTCGCGATTGGAGACTGATGATTGTCGATCGGGGGACGGTTTGCCTGGCAACTCAGCCAGCCCCACCCACCGGCTACTCAGCCGACTCACGACTCACGACTCACGACGCAGACCTCAGACCTTGCGCAACAAGTCGCGGAGGGCGCCGGCAGGGTCGCCCACGAGTTCGGCCGTCACGGCGAACCGCTTCACCCGACTCGACGGCAGCCGGAACTTCAAGTCGCGGAACACCCGCTCGCAAACCGTCATCAAACCCCGCGCTCCCGTGCGCTCCCCGGCCGCCATCTCCGCCAACCGCCGCAGCCCGTCGTCCCGGAACTCCACCTCGATCCCGTAGGCTCCGAAGGCCCGCTCGTACTGGCGGATCAGGCTGCTCTCGCTCTTCCGGAGCACGTTGAACAGGTCGTCCGTGTCCAGCCCATGACACGCCACCCGCACCGGGAGGCGGCCCACGAACTCGGGCTCCAGGCCGTAGGCGATGAGATCCGGGGTGGTCAACCGGCCGAGCAGACCGTCCAAACCGGTGGACCTGGCGCCCCGCTTTCCCGGTCGGACCGCAGGCTGCTCGCGTTCGCCGCCCGAGTTCTCCAGATCCGCGGACTGTAAACGCCGTCGGATGAACTGCTCGATGCCGGAAAACGCGCCGCTGACGATGAACAGGATGTGCTGCGTGTTCAGCGTCTCCGCGGACGCTCCGCCCCCACGCATGGCCGCCATGGCATTCTGGAGTTGGCCGGTGACGTCGTTGGGTGACACGAGCGGCACATCGCCGTCCTCCATCAGTTTCAGGAGATTGGTTTGCACCCCGCGCCCGGAGACGTCCCGTCCCGCCCCAGCCTCGCGCGTGGCCAACTTGTCCACCTCATCCAGGTAGATGATGCCATGTTCAGCCTTCCGGACGTTGTTGCCCGACCGGCGGAAGAGGTCCCGGACCAGGTCATCCACATCGCCCCCGACATACCCCGTTTCGCTGAACTTGGTGGCGTCCGCCTTGACGAATGGCACCCCGATGAGTTCAGCCGCCGACCGGATCAGGTGGGTTTTCCCGACCCCGGTGGGACCGAGGATGAGCACGTTCTGCTTCTGGTAGAAGGGGGCCCCATGGCCCTCGAGGCTCATCCGAACGTGCTGGAAATGATCACACAACGCCACGCTCAGCACTTTCTTCGCCTCGCGCTGCCCGATCACGAACCGGTCCAGGTACCGCGCGATGTCCCCCGGCTTCAGGTTGAAACTGAACTCGGCGGAAGGCGCCGCGGTCTCGGCGACACCGGGCTTCGTCGGGGCTTCCTCCCGACGTACGCGCGGCGACCGGAAGCGACGGGGAACACCCTCCGTGACGGGGCCGAGCGCGGAGGGATGACCGGAGGGAGCGGGAACGGAGGGAGCGGGATCGGGGGACATGGGGCGAGGAAACCAACGGCAACACTCGGCCGTTCAAGCCCGAACGGTAAGGGACGCCCGCGCCCGCGCCGAAGCTGTTCCGGCCGGGCCGTTCATCGTGCGGCCAGCCTAGCCGCGGAGGTGCGTCCGCGCCAACGCCCTTGCATTCTCCAGACCACGGGCTAGGCATTGTGGCCGTGCGTTGGGTGGCCCCTCTCAGGCTGGTAGCTCTGGTGGTCTGGTTGATCGCCACGAGCCACTGTCGGCTGGCCGCCCTCCCGGCTCTTGGGTTCCTCACCTGCGCGCACGCCCAGACCGCTCCCGATTGCGACCATCCGGACAACGACGACAGCTGCGCCTCGGTCGAGTCCGGCTCCTACCGCAGCGAGGATTCGCTCCGCTTGGTCGTCGCGCCCGACTGCCTCCTCACCCTGTCTGAAGTGCCCCGCGTGGTTTCGCGACAAGCGGACTCCGTCGTGGCCCTGTCGATGCCGTCCACGGGTCCACCCCGGCTGGCGTCGTGGCGGTTTTTGATCCGCGCCGCGGGCAACCCCCGCGCACCTTCGGTCGTCCCCTCCTGACTCCGTCCCCCTTCGGGGGCGGCGTTCCGTTAGCCGAGGCCCTTCGGGCCTACTTCTCGTGCCACCCCCAGGGCAGGGCTGTCCGTGTTTTTTCAGGAGAGAGGACCGCATGAAATCTGATCGCTGGTTCGTCCGTATCGTTCCGAGAGCCATGCTGCTCGCGCTGGTCGCGGTCGGCCCCGGCGCACACAGCGCCGAAAACCCGGCCTCCACGTCTGCCTCGTCACCGCCTTCACTCACGCTGGAGCAGGCGATCGGGCTTGCGCTGGAAAACAATCCCTCGGTCCGCGCCTCCAGCGGACGGATCGTTGCCGCAGCCGGCCGCGCCTACCAGGCTGGCCTCTGGTCCAACCCGGAACTGGAGGTCAGCGCCGAGGAATGGCCGGTGGGCGTCGGCGACGGCCTGGCGGATGCCACCCAGTTGGTGGGCGTCGCGCAGACAGTGCCGTGGCCCGGGAAGAAACGGTTGGAGGCCCGGATCGGCACCTCCGGCGTGCTGCTGTCCCAGACCGATCTCGAGCTTCGCCGACGTGAGCTCGTGCGTGAGGTGAAGACCGCCTTCTCGCAGGCGCTCGCCTCGGAGCAGTTGGAGGCAGCCGCGGGAGAGTTGGTCAGCCTGGCGTCCGATGCGGCGGAGGCGGCCGGCAAGCGGGTGCTCGCCGGGGCCGCCGCCGACCAGGAGCAACTCCGCACCGAGGTCACGCTGGAGCAGGCGCGCACGGAACTGGCCGGATTCAGCGGCGACCTCGCCATGGCCCGCGAAACCCTGGCCGCCCTGCTCGGGCTCCCGGACCTCCGGGTGGCGAAGCTGGACGGCTCGCTCGACCTCGTTCCTGACTCCGGCCCGCTGGAACAGAATCCGGCGACCTGGCTGTCGAAACACCCCGCCGTGATGGCCGCCCGCCTGACCCTCGACCGCAGCCACCTGGAGGAACGTCGCGCCCGGCTGGAACCCTATCCCGACGTCCGTTTCGGGATCGCCGCAGGCCGGAATGGAGCGGCCGATGCCTCGATCGTTCAGTTCCGGATTTCCATGCCGCTGCCGATCATCGACCGCTCCAGGGGAAGGAAGCACGAGGCAGCCGCGAATGTCTCCGTGTCGGAGGCGGAACTCCTCGGCCTGGAGCAGCGGCTGATGCGCGACTGGCGCACGGCACGCCAACGCGTCCGCACCGCGGAGGTACAGGTCTCCTCCTACCGCGACCGCATCTTGCCGAAGGCGGGCGAGGCGCTCCGCCTCGTGCGCTCCGGTTTCGACCAAGGCAAATTCGGGCTCATCGACCTCCTCGACACCCAGCGCACGTGGGCCGAGGTCCGACTCGCCTACCAACAGCGTCTCCTCGAGTTGCACTCCGCCCACGCGACGTTGGAGGCGCTCGTGGAAACCCCACGGCCAACCCGCCCCCACCCAGTCGCCCCATCCACCTCCCCTTCGACCCCCGCTCCCACGCCCACGCCCACCCCCGCTCCCACGCCCCCGATCCCATGAACGCCTCCGCCCCCAATTTCCTCGGTCTCATCCTCCCGCTGACGGCGGCTGCCGCGCTGCTCACGGCCTGCTCGCCCGGCAAGGGCCCCGAAGCCCAAGACGATCATGCCGGCCACAACCACGGTCCGACTGCCAAGGCGACCCCCGAGTCACACTCGACCCATCAGGCCGGGGCCGGGTCTCACCCGGGGGAAATCGCGGCAGGAACCCTCATGTGCGACGAGCACGGGTTGCCCGAATCCGCCTGCGGGATCTGCAACCCTCAACTCGTCAGCGGCCTCGAGCCCGGGGGAGGCGTCAAGGTCCGGCTGCCGTCCATGGACTCAGCCAGGATGGCCGGAATCAAGGTGGCCCACCCGGGGACAGGGCCCATGGCCGACGGCGTCGAGTGCCTGGCGGAGCTGGGTTTCAACCTCAACCGCCTGGCACAGCTCGCCGCCCCGGTGGGCGGCACCGTCCAGTCGGTCGAGGTCGACCTCGGCAGCAAGATCGAGGAGAAGCAGATCGTGGCGCGGATCTGGTCGGCGGCGATCGCCGAGGCGGTGGCCCGGGCGGTGCTGACGCACCAGACGCTGGACCGCGAACGACGCCTGCGGGTCGACCGCATCACCTCGGAGAAGGACCTGCAGCAGGCCGAGGCCGAACACCGCGCCGCCTGCCAGCAGGCCCGCACCCTGGGCTTCAGCGAGGAGCAGATCGACGTGTTCGGCTCCACTCCCACGGAACCTGTCCTCCTTGAGGTCCGCGCACCCTTCGCCGGTGAGATCGTGGAACGAAACGCCGTGCTGGGCGCCCGGGTCGAACCGGGCCGCTCGCTCTTCACCCTCGCCGACCGCTCCACCATGTGGGCCATGCTCAATATCCCCGAAACCGCGCTCGGCCGCGTCGA
Source organism: Verrucomicrobiota bacterium (assembly GCA_038328885.1). GTDB lineage: Bacteria > Verrucomicrobiota > Verrucomicrobiia > Limisphaerales > CAIMTB01 > CAIMTB01. Next base: position 6,372 of record JBBQML010000037.1, read on the forward strand.
GGTCGGACAAACCGTCGAGCTGCGCGTGGACTCGCTCCCCCGCCGGATCTTCACCGGGCGGCTGACCTGGATCGGGGCGGAGGTCGACGAGCGAACCCGCCTGGCCCGCGCCCGCGTGGAGGTCCCCAATCCGGACAGCGTGCTCAAGTCCCGCATGTTCGCCCGTGCCCGCATCCTCACCCGCGTCACGGAAACCGCCTCCCTCCTCCCTGCCTCGGCCCTCCAGCAGGTCCTGGGAAAGCCCATCGTCTTCGTGCAACTCGCGGACGACCTGTTCGAGGCGCGCGCCGTGACGGTTGGAGCCCGGCGCGACGACGTCTTCGAGGTTCTGGCCGGAGTTCGCCCGGACGATGCCGTGGTCGTCAGTAGCGGCTTCGCCCTCAAGTCCCAGTTGCTCGCCTCCCGGCTCGGGGCCGGCTGCGCCCACGAATGAACCGCCGGAAAGAGGAACCATGCTCAACTGGCTCATCGATTCCTGCTTCAAGAACCGACTCCTGGTCTTCGTGCTGGCCACGGCGCTCCTGGTCCTCGGCGGCCGCTCGCTGCTCCGGTTGCCCGTGGACGCCTTCCCCGACACCACCCCGGTGCAGGTGCAGGTCAACACCACCGCCCCCTCGCTGAACCCCGAGGAGATCGAGCAGCAGATCACCGCCCCGGTCGAACTCGCCGTCAGCGGCCTGCCGGGCCTGCAGAATGTCCGCTCGGTGTCGAAGTTCGGCCTGTCCCAGGTCGTCGCCACGTTCGACGACCACACCAGCATCTTCCGCGCGCGACAGCTCCTCGCGGAACGTCTCCAGGGGATCGGGCTCCCCGACGGCATCGAACGCCCCCAGCTCGGCCCCATTTCGAGCGGTCTGGGCGAGGTCTTCCACTACGTCGTCCGTTCCGACAACACCAACCGCTCGCTGACCGAGCTGCGCGAGTGGCAGGACTGGGTGATCAAACCGGAGCTGCGCAAGGTCCGCGGCGTCGCGGAGGTGAACACGTGGGGCGGATTCGAGAAGCAGTTCCACGTCGTGACCGACACCGATCTGCTCATCAAACACGGCATCACCTTCGAGGACCTGGTCGATGCCCTGCAGGCCAACAACCAGAATGTCGGCGGCGGCCAGGTGGTCCGCGGGGGCGAGTCGCTCCTGGTCCATGGCATCGGGCTGGCCACCAACACGCAGCAGCTCGGCAGTATCGTCATCGCCGCCCACGAGGGTTCCCCCCTGCGGGTGCGCGACGTCGCCACCGTCCAGTTGGATCACGAGATCCGGCGCGGCTCGGTCACCGGCGCCGGCCGGGGCGAGGTGGTCCTCGGTCTCGGTTTCATGCTCACCGGCGAGAACAGCGCCGTGGTCACGCGGGCTTTGAGGGAAAAGCTGGCAGAGGTTCAACGCACCCTGCCCGACGACATCCTGGTCGAGGTCTACTACGACCGCACCGAGCTCGTGGAGGCGGTGATCCGCACGGTCGAGCACAACCTCCTCGCCGGCGCCCTCCTCGTCATCGCGGTGCTCTTCGGCTTCCTGGGAAATCTGCGGGCCGGGCTCACGGTAGCCCTCGCCATCCCGCTTTCCCTGCTCTTCGCCGGCGACCTGATGCTCCAGTCCGGGATCGCCGCCAGCCTCCTCAGCCTCGGCGCCCTCGACTTCGGTCTGATCGTGGACGGCTCGGTGGTCATGGTGGAGAACGCCCTGCGGCGGATCGCCGACCGTCAGCGTGAGTTGGGCCGGATGCTCACCGCGTCGGAACGGACCGAGACCGTGCGGCGCGCCTCCCACGAGGTGGCCCGTCCGGTAGCCTTTGGCGTCGGGATCATTCTCCTGGTCTTCCTTCCGGTCCTCACGCTGGAGGGGATCGAAGGCAAGCTCTTCCGGCCGATGGCGCTGACCATGATCTTCGCGTTGTTCGGTTCCCTGGTCCTCGCCCTCACCCTGATCCCGGTGCTCGCCAGCCTCGCCCTGCCACGGCAGATCCGGGAGCGGGAGCCGTGGCTCGTGCGCCTGGCGCATCGGGCTTACGCCCCGGTGCTCGGGCTGGCGCTCCGTTTCCGCAGGCTGACGCTGCTGGGAGCCCTGATCGTGCTGGCGGCGGGCCTCCTGCTCGCCCGGCAAATGGGCGGAGAGTTCCTGCCCAAGCTCGGCGAACAGGCCCTCGCCGTCAGCACCGTCCGACTTGCCGGCGTCTCCGTCGATGAGGCCACCGCCTGGAACGACCGCATCGAGCGCGAACTGCTCGCCCGGTTCCCCGAGGAGATCGAGCACATCTGGACCCGCCTCGGCACCGCCGAGGTGGCCACCGATCCAATGGGCATCGAGCTCTCCGACTTCTTCATCGCGCTCAAGCCTCGCGAGGCATGGAGAAAGGCCCGGACCCAACCGGAGCTGGTGGAGGCGATGCGCGAGGTCTTCCGGCAACAGCCCGGCATGACCGCCGCCTTCAGCCAACCCATCGAGATGCGCCTCAACGAGATGATCGCCGGCGTGCGCGGCGACATCGCGCTCAAGATCTATGGCGACGACCTCGAGGAGTTGCGACGGTTGGCCGAGACCGCACAAACCGTGCTCGCCGGCATTCCCGGAGCCACCGAGGTCACGGGCGAGCAGATCACCGGTCAACCCGTCCTGCAGGTGCGGGTCGATCCCGAGGCCCTCGCGCGCTTCGGCGTGCCCACCCGGAGCGTGCTCAACCTGGTGGAAGCCGTCGGCACACGCAGGGTCGGCGAGGTGCGCGAGGGCCAGCGGCGCTTCCCGCTGGTCGTCCGGTTGCCCGACCGCCAGCGCACCGATCCGGACGCTCTCGCACAGACGCTCATCCCCACCGCCGCCGGCCCCGTGCTGCCCCTCGACAGCGTGGCCACGATCACCGAATCCGAGGGCCCTTCCACCATCAACCGCGAATGGGGAAAGCGCCGGATCACCGTGCAGTGCAACGTGCGCGGACGCGATGTGGCCGGCTTCGTCACCGAGGCGCAGGCGCGTGTGGGGGAGGCCCTCCGACTCCCGGAAGGCTACACGCTCGAGTGGGGTGGCCAGTTCGAGAACATGCAGCGTGCCAACCGACGGCTCTCTTTCGTGGTGCCCATGGCGCTCGGGCTGATTTTCGTCCTGCTCTATTTCAGCCTGAAATCCCTCCGCGAGGTGCTCGTCGTCGCCAGCGGCATCCCGCTCGGCGCCGTGGGCGGCGTGCTGGCCCTCTGGTTGCGTGACCTGCCCTTCACGGTCAGCGCCGGCATCGGCTTCATCGCCCTCAGCGGGGTCGCCATCCTCAATGGCCTCGTGCTGGTCACCTTCATCCAGCAACGCCTCGCCGACGGCACCCCGCTCGAGGACGCCGTCCGGGAGGGCTGCCTCGTCCGACTGCGCCCCGTCCTCGTCACCGCCATGGTCGCCGCGGTCGGCTTCGTCCCGATGGCCGTCAACGTGGGTGTGGGCGGCGAGGTGCAGCGTCCGTTGGCCACCGTCGTGATCGGGGGCATCGTCAGCAACACCCTGCTCACCCTGGTGGTGCTGCCCACGCTCTACACCAGCTTCCGACGCAGGAACCGACGCGCGGAGGCTCCATCCGCCCGACTTGCGGAGGCGGTTTGAGTCTCCTGAGCCCGGGTCACAGCCCGGGTCATCGGGTCTTCGTTCGCGTGGTTCGCGTCTTTCGCCGTCACTCCTCCGCGCTTGGCCGGTCACCCGCAGAACCCGGCTCCCCCGCCCCATTTGACCCGGCCCACGCCTCCCCCGTAGCCTGCGGCGTGGATTCCGAACCGCCCTCCGGCGCGCTGCGCACCCCGGTCAACCCCGCGGACCCCCTCGCGGTCCGGGCGCGGACGGTGCGGGACCGACTCCCGCCCGGCGGCCTCTTCGCCGATCAACACTGGCGCGTCGCCGTCGAACCCTTTCCCCTGGCGCCGGAAATCGCCCGCGAACTGGAAGGCCTCGGCCGCGTGCTGCTGCAGTTCTATCGCGCCACCAACCTGCTCTACCGCCAGAGCCTCGACGGCCGCGCCCCGCGCTGGGTGGCCGAGCTCCTCGACCAGGGAAAACCCGCCGACCTACTCGCCTGGCAACGGGATGCCGCCTTCCGGAACGACCTGCCTCGAGTGCTTCGACCGGATCTCCTGCTCACCGAGGCAGGTTTTGCCGTCACGGAACTCGACTCCGTGCCGGGGGGGATCGGCCTCACCACCTGGCTCTACGAGACCTACGCCCGGACGGCACCCCACGAACCCGCACCCGTGGCGCCCTTGCTCGGGTCCGCGGACGCCCTGCGCCGGGGGTTCGCTGGCATCTTCGGCACCGCCCCCCGCGTGCACTTGATGGTCTCGGAGGAATCCGCGGCCTATCGACCCGAGATGGACTGGCTGGCCAGCGGTTGGCCCGGGCCCACCACCGCGGCCGTGCGCGACACGGATTTCACGGGCTGGAGTGAGGGGGATGCGATCTACCGATTCTTCGAGCTCTTCGACCTGGCCAACATCCCGGCGTCGGATGCGATCTTCGAGGCCGCGCGCCAGCGGCAGGTCCGCCTCACCCCGCCTCCGAAACCCCTCTTCGAGGAGAAGCTGCTCTTCGCCCTGCTCTGGAACCGCACCCTGCGACCGTTCTGGCGACGCGAACTGGGCGAGGGATTCCTCCAGCGGTTGCTGAAGCGTGTCCCTTACACGTGGGTCCTCGACCCCACACCCCTTCCGCCCCACGCGGCCTTTCCCGGCCTCGATCTCACCGACTGGCGCCAGCTCAAGGAGTTGTCCCAGCGGGAACGGGAACTCATCCTCAAGGTCTCCGGGTATTCCGAACGCGCCTGGGGGGCTCGTGGCGTTTACTACGGCGCCGACCTCAGCAGTACCGAGTGGGCGGCGGCCGTCGACGAAGCGCTCGCCGCCTGGCCGCGCTCCCCCTACGTGCTCCAGCGCTATCACAAACCCCGGCTCGCCGACTGTGCCTGGTACGACTTTGCCCGCGACACGGTCGTACCCATGCCGGGGAGGGTGCGGCTGTGCCCCTACTACTTCGTGCACGGCGAAGGCGACGCCGCACGGCCGCACCTCGGGGGAGTCCTGGCCACGGTGTGTCCGGCGGACAAGAAGATCATCCACGGCATGAAGGACGCCGCCCTGGCGCCGTGCGCCGTGGGCGCGGCCCGGGAGGAAGCGCCCCAGGCTCCATGACCTTCTACGAGTACACCCTCTTCGCGTTCAGTTCGCTGTTCGTGATCATGGACCCCATCGCCACCGTGCCGGTGTTCCTGGCAATGACCCTCGACGACACCGCGGCGAAGCGAATCCGCACGGCCCGGTTCGCCTGCCTCGTCGCGGCCGGTATCCTGCTCGTGTTCGCGTTCTTCGGACGCTGGGTCTTCCAGCTCCTGGGCATCACCATCCCCGCCTTCCAGATGGCGGCGAGCGTCATCCTCATGCTCGTCGCCCTCGACATGCTCCGCGGCCAGCGCTCATCCGTGAAGGAGACCTCCGAGGAGACTGAGGAAGGCTCCCACAAGGAGGACATCGCCATCACCCCGCTGGCGGTCCCGCTGCTCGCCGGACCCGGCGCGATCTCCACCGCCATCCTCCTGCACAACAAGGCGGACACCCTCGCCAAACAACTCGCCCTGCCCGCCATCATCCTGATCGTTTGCGCCGTCTGCTTCGCCGTCCTCGCCGTCGGCGCCCGGGGCGCAAAGTGGCTCGGTCCCATCGCCATGAAACTCGCCCAGCGCATCATGGGCCTGTTGCTCGCGGCCATCGCCTTTCAGTTCCTCCTCAACGCCCTGAAGGAATTGAAGGTCGTCCAGTTCTGAACGGACTAGGGCATCTGCAGTCGCACGCGGTAGTACCGCACGTGGTTCGTCGCGCCGGGATCCAGGAATTCCGTCGTGCCGGACGTCGCTTCGATCGCACTCCCGACCGGCAACCACTCCGCTCCCGGCACGGTGTCCCGGGTGAACAACTGGAACCGCTTCCCCGCCGCGGTCTGTGATCGCACCCACGCGCCCTCCGCCGTCACCCGCACGGATTCGATCGCGAAGTTCGCCGACAACCGGTTCGTCGGCACCGAACCGGTCGCAAACTCCCAGCCGTTGGTGAAACCGTCCCCGTCGGGATCGGCGCCCGGCGCGGCTTCCGCCGCCGTGAACCGCCGCCAATACTGGCGCTGAAAACGGTCGTCGAGCCCGTCGAAGTTCACGTCCGGGAACGGCGGCAGCACCTCGAGGAACCCGTGCGCCCAGGCGAAGCTCGGGCCGCGGTCCAGACGCAGGCTCCGCAGACCCGGCGTGGCGTGGAGTTCCACCCGCACCGGCACCGCCACCAGCGACGCACTGCCCAGGACCCGCGATCGCACTTCCACCGGACCCACCACGGTCAGGCCGTCCCCGGTGACGCTCACCCGCTCATTCCCGGCCAGCGGCAGCGGGGTCAACACCCCGAGGTACACCGTCTGCCCCGCGGGTTGCACCGCGACCGGCTTGTTGTTGAAAGAGGGCGCGGACAGATCAGCAGCCGGTCGCAGCACCCGCTGCACCCGCAACGGACTGCCCGCGGACACCACGAAATCCACCGTCGCGGTGCCCGCCGCCGTGACACCCACCATGCGATCCGCCGACGGCACATAGTCGGCGTTCGCTCCCCGGTACGCGGCGGCGATCTCCGCTCCGCGCACCAGGTAGTTCCCCGCCGTCGCCGGATCGAGCGGGGCCGTCCGCACCGTGTACGTGCCGGGAGCCAACCCTGGCAGTTGGTACACCCCGTTGCTGGCCGTGACCGTCCCGGCGAACAGCGTGCCCGCAGCGTCCTCGACGAACACCGCCGCGCCGAACACCGGCTGTCCCCCGAGGGTCACGCTGCCCCGAATGCGCCCGGTTGCCGCCACGGTCGCCGCGGTTCCGTACAGGAACTGCGCCGCGAATCGGTCGTCGGCGGACAAGCCCAACTGGTGGTTGGCCCCGAGGTCCCCGACCGCCAGCATCGTGGCGCCGCCGACCGGCGAGTGGTGGAGCCCGAGAAAGTGGCCGACCTCATGCAAAGCCACGGCCTCGACCGAAGCCGCCTGCCCGCCGACATCGGCCGCGTCGGTGGACCAGCGGTACTGCCCGCCGTTGAAGACGGTGTCGGCGTCCGCGAGGACATTCCCGTCCACGAAGGCCGCCACGTAGGTCAGCGCCAGAGCGCCGGAAAGGTTGTCCCGATTGCCATTGACGAAGAGTTTCGTGGTCCAGAAGAGCGTGTTCCGTTGGTCCTGGTTGTTGATGTCCTGCGTCCCCGAAACGGTTGGCCCCTCCTCGAACCTGAGCCCGGTTCCCGGCACCGCCTGCCACTGGTCGAACGCGGTGCGGACCGCGTCCAGTTCCGCGGCGCGGTTCGTCGCCGACCACCCGGCCGAATCCAGGCGATACACCACAGACCGGGTGGCCGCGTTGACCGCGGTGGCGGGCACCCGGCCATCGGGCGGATTCAACGCCCACCGGCGCACTTGTCCGGCCGGGTTGACCTCATTGACGAAGGCCCGCACCCCGACGGCGCCTCCGACGAGCACCCCGGCGAGGGCGAGCCCCGCCCACGTCTTGCCTCCGGATCGGATCCTCACCGCCCGGCCTCCTGCGTGCGCCGCTTGAGTTCCGCCAGCGTCAGGGGGCGTTGCAACGGCAGGCGGGCCCCTCCGGCCAGACCCACGGCCGGAGTTCCCTCGCCCCAGAAGAGGTTGCTGACCCATACCCTGCCCGTGGCCGGTTCGCGCCTCACCTCAAACCGCCCCTGCGCGAGCCCCAGCGTGACCCACGCTCCCGCGGGGTTGCGCACCAGGAAAGCCACCGCCTCCTCCCCGACCGCGTACGCCGCCTGTCCGGCCACCCCCACCGACCAGTCCCCCAACACCCCGCTGCCCACGACCACCTCGCAGCGGTTCGACCTCACCTCCCCCTTCCACAGGCGAATAACGCGAAATAAAAACAATCGATGAATATTTAGAGGCATTCAAA
>JBBQML010000038.1:0-13757 GCA_038328885.1 Verrucomicrobiota bacterium
TTCCACCGGCGTCAGCACCCGGTTCCAGATCGCGATGTCATCGATCCCACCGTTCCACTGCCGATTCAGCGAGTCCGGGTTCTCACCGATGAACAACCGCTTGTCGTTCGCCGCGAGCGCTGGCTTGGTCGCCATGACACCGAGCAGCACGCCGTCCATGTACATCGCCGTTCCGAACGAGCCACCGGTGCTGGCGTCGCTGACCGCCACGAAGTGATGCCACTGGCCATCGTTGACCGCCGCAATGTTGTCGGCGCCTTCGCCCACACCACCCGCGTAGGCTAGCGTGCCAGTCGCCGCCCGTCGGGCGATCCGGTAGTTCGAACCCTCGCCCTTGGCGATCAACGCCTGCCATTCGGTGTCGAACGCATCCACCCGGAACCAACCGGCGATGGACATGCTGCCCGCCGGGAACTCGAGTTCATTCTCGTTGCCCCCGGTGATCTCCACAAACTGGTCCGTACCATCAAGGTCAATCGCCTGCCCGAAGCCATCCTTGCTCGCAGTGAACTTGATCGCGTTTGTCCCCCGCCCGGTGCCATGGAAGTCCTTGATCGAATCCAGGAGATTCCCGTCGAAGCTCCAGTACGCGGTCAGCCCGGTCTTGAGCGACTCCGCCGGCGACGGCGCCACCGCATTGAAGTCCCAGTTGGCGATCGCGCCCGCGCCAGTGAGGGCATCCGGCTTCGTCCCGCCTTTGAGCGCCGTGACGTTCGCGGGAGTGAGTTCCTTGGCATAGACCGCAACGTCATCGACGATCGCGTGCATCAGGCCGCCGCCGGCGTTGTCCGCACCGATCATGAACTGATTGATGTCGGTGGACAGCGGGCCCGTGCTGCTGCCGTTGAGGAAGAGATCGCCGTCGATGTAGACGTTCTTCTGGTCCGCCTTCTTGGTGAAGACGTAGAGACGCCAGGTGTTCCACCAAGTCGCGTCTCCCGAGTACCCCGGGAAGGTGTCGATACCCGCATTGATGCGCTGGGTGCTGGCGTCGCAGCAACCGGCGGTGTCGAAGTAGATGTTCGCGTTGCTCCACGGCACGTGGGCCTGGAAGACGCGCCCCTGGGTCGGCGAGGAGAACCAGATCGCAGAGGAGTCCATAATGTCGTACTTCTTGGCCCAGAATGAGACACTCAGCTCATCGGCCGCCGTCGCCGCATTCACGGCGCTCAGGAAGCCGGCATCCACCACCTGAACCGGCCCGCCCCGGGTGGTCAGATCCATCCCGCGGTCGCCCGCGGCGCCGGTACGGCCGCCCTTGTCGGCGGTCTGCGCCGCCGACCCCAGCACGAGGCCGTCATAGCCGTGGAGCGCGTCTTTGACCGGGCCTCCGTAGGCAGCGACGGTGAAGGACCATTCGGTGGTCGTCGCCGCGCCCGCCGGATTCGGGTGCCCCACAGAGATCCGATGGGTGGTCCCGCTGGGCAGCAGACTGGGAGGCGTATAGGTGAACGTCGCCAGCGTTCCTACCTTCGTGAACGTGGCCGTCACCAGGGTGCCGTCGACTCTCAGGGTTGTGTTCGCCGCCGTCCAAGCCGACTTACCGTCGATATGCGCGATGGTCACGCTGGCCGCCGGCGATACCCTCAGGGCGCCCGGCGCCGGAGTCCGCGTGGTGTACAGACCTTCCGCCGGAGCCGGCACTGCGGCCGCCGAGGAGAGGACCTGACCCGGAATCGGCCGCAGCGAGGCCGCAGGGGTTACATCGCCCTCTTTCCGCCAGGCGACCTGACCGTAGTCCTCGCCGCCGCCTTCCTTGTAGATGAGCTGGATGAAGTACTTCTTGTTGGCCACCAGAGCGATCGGCTCCGAGGTCTGCCCCCGGGTCGCGGCATCGGGTTCGGAGAACGCCTGGCAGCAGCCGGTTTCCTCGGCGATCTGGACGATATTCGCCTCCTTGTCGTCCGTGCTCAGGAACAGCCGCGAGGCGTCGTCGCTGTAGATGAAGAACCGGTAGTCTCCGGATTCCGTGGGCGTGATAAAACCTTCGATGGTCGCCCCGTAGTTGTCGTGGGAATCGTCCGGGAAGGCGTCGCGGCTGTTGAACGAGTACACCGCAGCCACCTCGTCCGGCGAGGCTGGGTAGCGCGGATCCTCGGTCAGGAGATCTACCGGGGCAGCGCCGTTGATGCCGCCCCAATAGGAGAACTTGAGCACTCCCGCCGTGGTCAGGATGTAGGAATAGACGACTGGCCGGGTGCCCGCGGCGACCGCGTTCTTCGAGGTGTCCGTGACCCCAGTTACCGCCACCGTATAGGCCGTGCCACCCGGCGTTTGCGGGGCGGTGGTCAGCGTCACCACCTTGCTCCGATAGGAGACGGCGGTAACCGCCAAGCTCGGCGTGATCGTGTAGTTCGCCGCATTGGTGGCCGTCGCGGGATCCAGTTCCTCCGAGAAGGTGAGCCGCACGGTGTCGAAGGTGGGAGTGACCGCCGCCGACACGATCGTCGGCTTGGTCACGTCGGTCGGATTGGTGCCCGCCGTGTACTCGTCCAGGTTGCTCACCCCGTCCTTGTCGAAGTCCAGAGCGGCATCCGCCGGGTCGTTCGGGTTGAAGCCGTATTGGATTTCCCAATCATCCGGCATGCCGTCCTTGTCCGTATCCACCAACACGGCGCCCAGAAGCACGTTGAGCGGCTTACCGGTCCCGCTGCCGTAAAGCGTGGAGACTTCGTCTTCGGTGAGGACCCGGTCCCAGATGGCGATGTCATCGACTTCGCCGTTCCAGTAGCGGCCCCGCGAATCGGGATTCTCGCCGATCATCAACGGCTTGCCGTTGGCGGCAAGGTTCGGCACGGAGGCGTTCATCGTATACTGGACGCCATCGACGTAGAGCGCGGTGCCGAAATTGACGCCGTCAACGTCGCTGATCGCCGCGAAATGATGCCACGCACCGTCATCGACCGCACCCCCGGACGGGCCTTCGCCCGTACCTCCGGCGTGGGCGAAGCCGCTTTCGCCGCCGCGGCGGTGGACGCGCCAGTTGGTGCCTTCGCCCTTGACGACCAGGGCCTGCCAGGACTTGTCAAACGCCCCGACCCTGAACCAGCCGGCGATGGACATGCTGCCACCCGCAAAAGCGAGATCGTCCGGCTCACCGCCGGTGATTTCGACGTATTGATCCACGCCGTCGAGCTGCAAGGCCTGCCCGAACCCGGTCTTCCCCGCCACGTAGGCAATCGGAGCGGAGCCGTTCTCGGTGCCGTCGAAGCCGTTCGCCGAATCCTTGGGGGTCTTCGCGTCGAAGTTCCAATAGGCCTTCAGACCTGTCTTTAAGTCAGCCGCCTGGGACTGAGGGGTCAACCCAGCCAAAGGCAGGAGTGAGGCCAAGCCGGCCAGCACCAATCTTGTACACGTTTTTCGGGATGCTATCATGGGTACTCTCCGCGGTTGTCTGTCTCCCTCCATCCCCACCGCTGGCCGATGCCCGCCTTCCGACAAGGCAACACGAGGTCGCCGCAACGCCGCCAAGCGCCGCCAAGCGCGATCCGCAACGGAGGGGGGAGAACGCTGCGAAAAGTGCAAGAGCCGCCAGCGCACCGTCAACCAGAATCTTGCGCTCTGTGGAAGAACCTTGTTGCGGCTTGACCGTCCTCATTCGCTTTCTACCCTGCCCCAAAAAGCAAGGCACCGTACGATCAAGCATTCCAAAGGAAGAAGCGGCGCTTCCCCGGCAATCCCCCCCGGAGGCGTCGGGGTGGACCGGCGACCCCCACGAGTCTGGGTCCGGAGGCTGGCGATTCCTGGTGCCCTCGTCCTCGGCGGGGTGCTGGCTTGGTGCTCGTGGCAGACGAGGGGGCGTGGGCCGGCTCCCCCCCCGGCAGCAGTCCCCGGCCGCGAGTCGAAGGCGGAACCGGCCGTCCCCCCACCCCCCGGCAGCGGCCTCCGGGCGGAGGTCCCGCCGCCTCGGGAAGAGGCCTCCGCCTTGAAGCTCGAGGCGGTGGCCGTGGCCGGTCGCGTGGCGGAGGCGTATCCGAACGATCCCCTGACCTACGCCCTGCTGGGCTCGGCGTACTACAACACCGGCCAGTCCGACGAAGCGACCAAGTACCTGGAGAAATGCCTCGAACTGAGCCCGGACCAGGCAGAGGCCTACGAAGTCCTGGCCTTGATCGCCTACGAGAAGGGCAACCTCGAAGACACCGTGCGCCTATGCCAGCAAGCGCTCGAGCGCGGCCCGGCCAACCCCGAGGTCCTCAACCGGCTGGGACGGGCCTTCATGGATCAGGGCCAGACCGAGCAGGCCATCCCCCCGCTGCAACGCGCGGTCGCGCTGCCCAGGCCGATCAGCGAGAGCAGCTACCTGCTGGGTCAGACCTACCTGCAATCCGGCGATCCGGCCCAGGCGAAGGAAAGCTTCCTGAGGGCGATCGCGCTGTTACCGGACCACACCCAGGCCTTCTTCGGGCTCTTCACCGCGTGCTCGCGGCTGGGGCAGACCGAGGAGGCCGTGCGGTATCGTGAGCAGTTCCAGAAACTGGAGGCGATCGACCGTCGGACCCTGAGCGACCAGAGCGCGCGGGACGACACGCGGACCGGCCTGCCCCAGGTGCAACAGACCGTGGCGCGGACCTTCTTCGGCGCCGCCCAGGTACAGCGCGCTCACGGACAGACCGGGAAGGCGGCCGAACTCCTGCGCAAGTCGGCCACGCTCGACCCCGACAATCTCACCTATCGGGCCGCCCTCGAGGCGCATTACGTGCAGGCCAAGGAACTAGCGGAAGGGGTGAAGGTCTTTCAGCAACTGGCGGCCGAACAGCCTGGCAACACCCTGAATCACTTCTACCTGGGCCGGATGCACGGTCGACTGGACCAGTTCGAGGCGGCGGAGCGGTCTTATCAGAAGGTCCGGGAACTGACCCCCGACTGGCCGGAGGGACACCGCGCCCTCGCCGAGCTCTACCTGCGGGCGAATCGCCGGACCGCGGACGCCCCCGGGCTGGCCCGGCGGGTCGTCGAGCTGGAGCCCAGTGCTTCCCACTATTACCTCCTGGCGGTCTCCTGCCTGAAGAACGGCGACCGACCGGGCGCCCTGGCGGCCGCGACGCAGGCCGTCTCCCTCAAACCTTCGGAGACCCGTTATCAGCAGTTGCTCCAGCGGCTCCAACCCACGCCCTAGCATGTCAGCGCGCGATACACCCCACCGCGGGGGGTTTCCATCCCTCGCCGGGGGGATCCCCCCAGCCTTGCTCCTCGGCTCGGCGATCCTGGCGGCGGAGCCGGGAGGCCCGATTCAGCTGAAGGACGTCACCGGGCAAACCGGGATCCGCTTCGTTCACACCGACGGCAGCTCCGGGCGACGCTACATCGTCGAGACCGTCGCCTCCGGCCTGGCGACGCTCGACTACAACGGGGACGGCCGGATCGACATCCTCTTCCTGAACGGAGCCCCCCTTCCCGGCTCCCCGACGAATGCACCCTCGCCGCGCAATGCCCTCTATCGGAACGAAGGCGGCTGGAAGTTCACGGACGTGACGCCAGCGGCCGGCCTGGTCGATGCCGGCTACCACCTCGGGGTCTGCACCGGGGACTACGACAACGATGGCCACCCGGACATCTACCTGAACAACTACGGGCCAAATGTTCTGTATCGGAATCGGGGTGACGGGACCTTCGCCGACGTGACCCGGCAGGCCGGCGTCGCCATCGGCAATCACGTCGGCGCTGGCGCCTGCTTCCTGGACATGGACGGGGACGGGGATCTCGACCTGTTCGTGGCGAACTACGTGGATTTCACGTTCCAAAACCATCAGGTCTCCCGCATGAACGGCTTCCCCGCCTACGTCGGCCCCCTGCAGTACAAGCCCACGGCCAACGTCCTCTTCCGAAACAACGGGGACGGGACCTTCACCGACGTCAGCGTGGCGTCGGGGATCGCGGCGCTCAAGGGATCGGGCATGGGGATGATCTGCGCCGACTACGACAACGACGGCGACACGGACATCATCGTGGGCAACGACCTGCGCCCCAACTTCCTCCTGCAGAACGACGGCACCGGGAAGTTCAAGGAAATCGGGGTCGTCTCGGGACTGGCCTACGATTCCTTCGGGAATGTCCAAGGCTCCATGGCCGTGGAATGCGCCGACTGGAACAACGACGGCTGGCTCGATTTCTTCATCACCCCCTACCACCGCCAACTGGCCAGCCTCTACCAGAGCCGGAAAGGCGCCTATTTCGAGGAAGTTGGCCGACAGACCGGTGCCAGCGCAGGTACCTATGCCCATGTGAAGTGGGGTGCCGGCGTGATCGACCTGGACAACGACGGCCACCGGGACCTTTTCATCGCCTGCGGCCACCTGCTCGACAACGTGGATCAGTTCGACAACTCCACCAGTTACCACGCCCGCAACCTCGTGCTCCGGAACACCGGTCAAGGCAGGTTCGTGAATGTCTCGGACCAGTGCGGCGACGGGCTGCTCCCCAAACTGAGCAGCCGCGGAGCGGCCTTCGATGACTTGGACAACGATGGCGACATCGACGCCGTCATCCTCAACTCCCGCCGCGAGCCGACGATCCTGAGAAACGACTCGAGCCGGACCAACCACTGGCTCCAGATCCGACTCCAGGGCACCAAGTCGAACCGCGAGGCCATCGGCGCGCGAGTGGCGGTCACCACCGGGGACCTGACCCAGATCGACGAGGTCCATAGCGGCCGCAGTTACCAGAGCGACTTCGGCAAGCGCCTCCACTTCGGCCTGGGCGGACGCACTGCGGTGGACGAGGTGCGGGTGAACTGGATCGGTGGAGGCGTCGACGTCGTCCGAAACGTGGCGGTCGACCGCCTGATCACCGTCGTGGAAGGTCGCGGCCTGGTCCCCGTGCCCGCCGCCAAACTCCCGCAATGAGCATTCAAGCCCGTGCGAGGTTCCCCGTGTCGAGTCCGCCCACCCTCCTTTTCTGCCTGCTGGTGCTGTGCTGTTTCGCCCCCCGCCTCCCCGCAGCGGAAACCCCTTCGCCAATCCAGTTCACGGACGTGACCCGCCAAACGGGCATCGGCTTCGTCCACACCGACGGCAGTTCCGGCCGGCGTTATATCGTGGAGAGCGTCGCCTCGGGACTGGCCACCTTCGACTACGACGGCGATGGCGATATCGACATCTACTTCCTGAATGGGGCCCCGCTCCCCGGCTCCCGCATCGCCCCCCCGCCACGCAATGCCCTCTACCGCAACGACGGCGGCTGGAAGTTCACTGACGTCACGCAGACGGCGGGCGTGGGGGATACCGGTTACGGCCTCGGGGTCTGCGTCGGAGACTACGACAACGATGGGGACCCGGACATCTACCTGAACAACTTCGGGCCCAACGTCCTGTACCGAAACAACGGCGACGGGACCTTCTCCGACGTCACCCGGTCCGCCGGCGTGGCCAATGGCGACAAGGTGGGCGCGGGCACCTGCTTCCTGGACATCGACAAGGACGGGGACCTGGACCTCTACGTTTCCAACTACATCGATTTCACCCTCGCGAAGCATCAGACGCGTCTGGTCAACGGTCACCCGGCCTACGTCGGCCCAATGATCTACGGCCCGGTCCCGGACACCCTCTTCCGCAACAACGGGGATGGCACATTCACCGACATTAGCCGGGAGTCCGGTGTGGCGGCACGAGCCGGAACCGGTATGGGCATGGTTTGCGCCGACTACGACGACGACGGCGACACCGACATCATCGTTGGCAACGATGCCCTGGCCAACGTGGTGTGGAGGAACGACGGCACGGGCCGCTTCGAGGAGGTCGGACTCCTCACGGGCCTGGCGTACGACATGCACGGGGTGGGCCAGGGAACCATGGGCGTCGAGTGTGGCGACTTCGACAACGACGGCCGGCTCGATTTCCATATGACGTCCTATCAGAAGCAGTGGGCGATCCTCTACCGCAACCTGGGCGGAGGATCGTTCGAGGACGCCACCTACACCACCGGCGCCGGCGCGGGTTCGTTCCACCAGGTCGAATGGGGAAACGGCCTCGTCGATTTCGACAACGACGGGGACCGCGACCTGTTCATGGCGTGCGGCCACCTCCAGGACAACGTCGAACTCTGGGATGACACCGCCACTTATGAGGCCCGCAATATCCTGCTCGAGAATACCGGCCTGGGGAGGTTCGTCGACGTCTCCGGTCGATCCGGGGACGGCATGGCCGTGAAGCTCAGCAGCCGCGGCGCCGCCTTCGACGACCTCGACAACGACGGCGACATCGACGTCGTCATCCTCAACTCCCGACGGAAACCCACGCTCCTCCGGAACGACAGCCCCGGCCGGAAACACTGGCTACGGATCCGGCTGCGCGGGACGCGCAGCAACCGGGACGGCATCGGGGCACGGATCAAGGTGGTCGCCGGGGACTTAACCCTGGTTGACGAGGTCCACAGCGGTCGCGGTTACCAGAGCCACTACGGCATGGACCCGCATTTCGGCCTCGGTCACCGGACCCGGATCGACCGCCTCGAAGTCCGCTGGATCGGTGGCGGCACGAACGTCCTCGAGGGGATCGGCGTGGATCGGTTGCTCCTGGTCACGGAAGGCGACACCCACCCCCAGGGAAGATGAGGCCTGCAGCGTCAGCCGGGCCCAAGGTTGACAATAGATGCTACCTGAACCGAGGTTGGCGTCGGTGATCATCGCGCTGACCAGGCACTCGGAGGATCCCATCGAGGCTCAATGAAACCGTGGGACATCTGGACCTGATTGAGAGGCGACGCCTCCATCGGCGCTGGGGGAGCGTCGGAACCCTCCGTCGTCGAGCCCTGGTAGAACGCATCCACGCGTGTTTCGGATTCACGCCCGTCTGACGACCCATGCGCCGCCATCCCTTCATCGCCGGGGTTCTGCTGGCGGGTTGCCTCCTCTCCGCATCGGTCCTTGGCGCGACCCTGATCCCCACCGCGTCTCCCTGGCGCTGGCGCCCGGGCACCAGCGAGGCTTCCACGCCCATCTCCGCCTGGCGCGTCGCCGGTTTCCAAGACACCCAGTTCGCTACCGCGCCCTCCCCGTTCTGGTACGGCGACGTCCTTCCCGGCGGCACCCAGATCGACGGAATGCAGAACGCCTATGGGTGCCTCTTCCTTCGAAAGACCTTCACGGTAACCAATCTCGCCGACATCACCCGATTGCGCCTGGGCGCGCTGGTCGACGACGGATTCGTGGCCTGGATCAACGGGACGGAGGTCTTGCGCGTCGGCATGCCGGGGGCTCCGGGCAGCACGGTCAAGGTCGACACTCTCGCCAACAACGCCGCCGAACCGGTCGCCTTCACTTCCTACGATCTCCCCTCCCCGCCGACCTATCTGACGAACGGAACCAACGTCCTCGCCGTTCAGGTCTTCCAAAGCAATGTGGCCAGCAGCGATCTCGGCTTCGAATGCTCATTGGACTCGGTCCTCACGGATTCCCGCCCGCCGACCCTCATCGCCGTCGCTCCCGCCCCCGACAACCCCGTCGTGCACCTGACCCAGATCACTGTGGCGTTCAGTGAACCGGTCACCGGCGTCGTCGCCGCGCACCTGCTCGTCAACGGCATCGGCGCGACGACCGTCACTCCCGTCGACGACACCGCTTACACGTTTGCCTTCCCCCAGCCGCCCTACGGGCCGGTGGCGATCACCTGGAATTCCCGGCAGACCATCGCCGACCAGGCCGAGCCGCCCAATCCGTTCAACGCGACCGGCCCGGGTGCTGCCTGGCAATACGACCTGGTCGACCACACGCCGCCGATCATCGCGGGCCTTTCCCCCGGGAACGGCGCCACCGTCCGCGCGCTCAATACCCTCACCGTCCTCTTCAGCGAACCGGTCTCCGGTGTCGACGCCGGAGACCTGTCGATCAGTGGCCGCCCCGCTTCCGACCTCACCCCGATCGCGGCCAGCGAGTACATCTTCAGCTTCCCCGAACCCCCGACCGGCGCCGTGCAGGTGGCCTGGGCTGCCGGACACGGCATCACCGACCAGGCGTCGACGCCCAACGGGTTCGGCGGCGGTTCCTGGAACTACCGCCTGGACCCGAACGCCGCCGACGAACCCCCCTACATCAGCGAATTCATGGCCTCGAACACCCGCACGCTGAAGGATGAGAGCGGCCAGTTCACCGATTGGATCGAGCTCTACAATCCCTCCGGCGCCGACGTCGACCTGGCCGGCTGGTCGCTCACCGACTCCAGGGACAATCCGGACAAGTGGCGGTTTCCCTCCACGATCCTGGCCCCAGGCGAGTTCCTCGTCGTGTTCGCTTCGGGCCATGATCGTCGGGTCCCGGGCGCGCGACTGCACACCAGCTTCCAACTCGCCGCCGGCGGGGAGTACCTCGCGCTCATCCGACCCGACGGCGTCACCCCCGCCAGCGAGTTCGCTCCGACCTACCCGCAGCAGGTCCCGGACGTCTCCCACGGCGTCGCCCAGTCCGCCCGGAACGAAGGCTGGGACGCGGGCCCGAAGGGCGTCTACTTCACCAAGCCCACGCCGGGCGCCCCCAATCTCGGCGGAACCGCGGTCCCGGGGCCTCGAATCGAGACCGTGCAACACACCCCCAACGTCCCCCTCGATCACGAGGACCTGCTCGTGACGGCCAGCGTCCTGGCCTCCTTCCACCCGGTCGCCAGTGTCACCTTGCGGTACCGGATCCAGTTCGGCGCCGAGGTGGCGACCCCGATGCTGGACGACGGCGCCCACGGCGACGGCCTGGCGGGCGACGGGGTTTTCGGGGCCCTGATCCCCGCCAGCCTCTCCACCAACGGGCAGATGATCCGCTACCTGGTGGCGGCGACCGATCTGAACGGGAGCGCCTCGCGCTGGCCGCTGTTCACCCACCCCACCAGCACCGCCGAGTACCTCGGCACCATCGTCGACCCCACGAATGTCACCAGCCGGCTTCCGATGTTCCACCTCTTCGTCGCCCCCGGACAAACGGCGGGCATCGACTCGGAAAGCGGCGGCAGGGTGTCGTTCTTCCACGACGGCGAGTTCTACGACAACATCTACATGGAACTTCGGGGCAACACCTCGGCCGGCCTGAGAAAGAAGTCCCACCGCCTCGAGTTCAACCGCGGCCACGAATTGCGACACGCCGGGCCCGGAGGGCGCACACGCAAATCATCCCTGCTGGCCGAGTACCTGGATCCGGCCTACCTGCGTCAGCACCTGTGCTTCTGGTTCCTCGACCAGATCGGCGTCCCGGCTCCCTACCACTACCCGGTGCGCATCCAGCTCAACGGGCAGTTCTACCAACTCGCGTTCCACGGCGATGTCATCGGTCAGGAGCAGATGGAGCGACTGGGGTACGATCCCCGGGGCGCGCTCTACAAGGCCGTGGGCACCCTGACCCCGAATTTCTCGAGCACCGGCGTCTTTCAGAAGCTCGAACCCGACGGCGATCCAACCCGCACCGATTACCTCCAACTGGCCAACGGCATCAACGAGGCGTCGTCCGTCACGGTTCGGCGCAATACCGTCTTCGACCTCCTGGACCTGCCCCAGGTCATCAACCACCTCGCCGGCACCCGGTGGTGCGCCGAGAACGACGATGTCTGGGCCAACATGAGCCTCTACCGCGACACGTTCGGCGACGGTCTCTGGCGAAACATCCCGTTCGACATGAATGCCTCCTGGGGGCAGCTCTACGGAGGCAGCGACCCCCTG
Organism: Verrucomicrobiota bacterium; assembly: GCA_038328885.1. GTDB lineage: Bacteria > Verrucomicrobiota > Verrucomicrobiia > Limisphaerales > CAIMTB01 > CAIMTB01. Next base: position 11,632 of record JBBQML010000038.1, read on the forward strand.
GAAGCCACCGTCGATTTCTCCAAGAGCCACCCCCTCTACGGCGGGTCCGGCACAGAAGGGAACTTCAACCGCCTCTATGACGTCATCGTCAGCTTGCCCGAAACCCGACAGATGCTCCTGCGCCGGGAGCGGTCGATCATGGACCGGTGGATCCAACCGCCCGAAACACCCGCCGACACCCGCTTCATCGAAAACCACATCCGGCAGATGACCAACCTCATCTCGCCGGAGGCGGCGTTGGACCGTGCCAGGTGGGGCTCTGCGCCGTGGGCCCCCGGCAAGAGCTTCAGCGGTGGCATCGCAGATCTCATCAATCAGTTCGTCGTCCCGCGCCGGCGCCACTGGTACGTCACGCATTCCATCACCAACACCAGCCGGCCCATCGGGATAACTTCCGGCAGCAACGCCGGAATCCCCCTCGCCCAGGCCGCCGACGCCTCTCTCACGGTGACGGACGTCGAGTTCAACCCGGCGTCGGGCAACCAGGGTGAGGAGTTCGTCGCCCTCCGCAACCCCACCCCCGACGCGGTCGATGTCTCCGGCTGGACAGTCGAAGGTGGGGTGGCATTCACCTTCTGGCCCGGCACGGTGGTGCCGCCCGGCGGTCTGCTCTACGTCTCGCCCGACGTCCGCCAGTTCCGGGCGCGGACCACCGGCCCGCGCGGCGGCCGGGGGCTGTTCGTGGTCGGTCCCTACCAAGGCCAACTCTCCGCCCGCGGTGAACCGCTCGTCGTCAAGAACCAGCAGGGCCAGACCGTGGAGACCCACGCCTATCCCGGCGCCCCCAGCCCCGCGCAACAGTTCCTCCGCGTCACGGAGATCATGTACCATCCGGCGCCCCTCCCCGGAAACGCCAGCCCCGCCGACGAATTCGAATACCTGGAGCTGGGGAACCTCTCCTCCACCACGACACTCGATCTCACCGGCGTGCGCCTCGTTAGTGGCGTCGACTTCACCTTTGCCGGCAGCACCATCACCAACCTCCCACCGGGCGGCCGCGTCCTCCTGGTGGCCAACACCGTCGCCTTTGCCGCCCGATACGGTGGAGGCCTCCCGATCGCCGGCGAATACACCGGCCGCCTCGACAACGCCGGGGAGCGCCTTCGGATCCTCGACGCCAGCAACGAGGAAATCCTCGATTTCAGCTTCGACGATGACTGGTACGACCTCACCGACGGAGCCGGCTATTCGCTGGTGGTGGCCGATGAACACGCCGAACCGGACGCTTGGGGCAAGCGAGCCCAATGGAGACCGAGCGGCCTACCGGACGGTACTCCGGGCCAGCCGACCGAACCGCCACCCACGCCGCCGGGGAATCCCACGATCGTGGTGCAACCGGTCAGCCAACGCCTCATCGCAGGCGACCCCATCACCCTCAGCCTCACCGTAACCAACACTGCCACGCTACCCCTGGGCATCCAGGTGCGTCGCGGCACCGACGCCTCGCCAGCCGGTCCGACCACCTTCTTCGCCGTCGATTCCCACGCCGTCTATCTGACCCTCGCCGGCGCGGATGCCTCCCCCCCCTGGAGTCACTACTCCTTCGTGGTCACCAACGCGCCGAACCCGGTCGGGACGGTGTCCTCTCCCGCCCTGCTCTCCTATCTCCCCGACACCGACCGCGATGGCCTGCCCGATCCCTGGGAGACGACCACCCTCGGCAACCTCAGCGCCGATCCGGGCGCCGATCCCGACCAGGACGGTCTGAGCAACCGGGAGGAATACACCGCGGGCACCGATCCGAAGGACCCCGCCAGCCGCTTGCGCATCGAGGCGCTCTCGCCCCCGCCGGGCACCGTGCTCGGCTTTCTCGCAATCTCAAACCGCACCTACACGGTGCAGTTCACCGACTCCCTCACAGCCCCCGCGTGGCAAACCCTGGCAGACCTCCCCGCGCTCGGAAGCAACCGCGTGGTCCACGTAGCCGACCCCGGTACTCGGGCCCAGCGCTCTTACCGACTCGTCACACCGCGGCAACCGTAGGGGCCCGGAACCGCCGGATAAGTGACTGCGAAACACACGAGTCACGCGAAAAGCGGGGAAGGAATCATCTCCATGGACCACCTCGCTCGGTCGGTCCATCGTCGAGCGCCTCGGGTCCGGTGAGCCGGTATCGGTATTCTTTC
>JBBQML010000039.1:0-13683 GCA_038328885.1 Verrucomicrobiota bacterium
CGGCGAGTCGCAGGCGGGCGCGGTCGGCGTTGGTGGCGGAGTCGGTGGACAGTGCGGCGGCAACGAAGACGCTGTTGCCCCAGGCTCCCGGGGAACTGGCCTCGATGAAGGCCAACGGACCGCCGCCGGGCTCGCTGCGGAAGGCGGTGACCGTGGTGTCCGGGTCGGTGAGGTTAAACCCGTCACAGAGGCGAAGGATGTAGGCCGTGGTCCCGCCGTTGGTGAAGAAACCGTCGAGCGCATACGGCATGAGCACCCGTTCGGAGGCGGGATCCACGCCGCCGTTGGGCCGGCGGCGGTACCCGCCGAAGAGGCGGGTATACTCGGTGCGACCGTTGATGCGCGTCACCCCGAGCGGGCCCCGCTCGGTCTCGCCCACGAAGATCGGGGTCGAGGTGGCGACACCTTCGATCGTACGGACGCCGCTGGGGATTTCACGGACATAGACGCCGGGATGGAGCAGGGCAGGCATGGGGTTTGGACCTCCTCAGGGAACGCAGATGGCCAGCGACTGATGCGGGATGAAGCGATGGTCGGTGATCCGCGCTCGATCATTCTCAGGCTGGGCGGGTTCTTTACAGGCACGGGACAGACGTCAGCTTGAAAGCTCGTATGGCCCCCTCTTGGATGGAAATCACCAGATATCCAACTGATACTGAAGTCAAGTCAGCATTATGTGGGTGTGCTGTTTGGCGGTCAGGCGCACTCACGGCGGCGGCGGTGAAGCACTTTGCTGGCGGCGGATGAGGACCACCTGCGCGAGCGCCTGTTTTGCGGCGTCGTTGCGCGGGTCGAGCCGGACCGCCTCGGCGAGGTTCACGGCGGCGGCTTCCCACTCCTGCCGTCGGGCCTGGGCGATTCCCAGGTTGAACCGTCCAGCGGCGTGGTCCGGCTTCAGAAGCACGACGGCTTCGAATTGCTCCCGGGCCGCCCCGATTTTCTCCTGCACGGCATATTCCACGCCGAGCAGGTAACGGGCCTCCCAAAGTTTCGGATCGAGACGGACCGCCTCCTCCAGGCTCGCTACCGCGGCGTCGCGCTGTTTGTCCGCGGCCAGGGCATCCGCCAGTCGCAGGTGGGCGCGTGCGTTCTCGGGTTGCTGCGCGAGGGCGGCACGGCAGGCGGTGATCGCCTCGTTTGGTCGCCCTCGGGCGAGGAGGAGGTCGGCGAGCTCGAGTCGGGCCTCGGTCCAGTCGGGCTGCAGCGCCACCGCGCGTTCGATCAGTGGCCGGGCCTCATCGAGTTTGCCGGTGCGCCGGAGGAGACTGCCTGCCTGCAGGTAGCCCACCGGGTGGTGGGGAAGCCTTGCGATCACTTGTTGCCATTGGCGGATCGCTTCGCCGAGGTCGCCGGTTGCCTCCAGAAACTCCGCGTAGCCACGGAGGAGGTGTGGATCGTCCGGGGCGTTGGCGAGGGCCTGGGTGTAGACGCCGCGGATGAACCGCGCGCTCTCCGGGGTCTGCGCCCTTCGTTGACGCGCGACCTCGCCGGCCAGCGCCAGGAGGTGCGGGTCGTGGTTGAGTTGCTGCGTGAAGGGCACATCGGAACAACGGCGCAGCATCAGTTCCGCGGCGGCCGCGCGGTTCCAGGGCGTGAGCGCCAGGCGCGTGGCGCACACCTCCCGCGGCGCCCACTCACCTTGCGCCCTGGCCCGAACCTCGGCCGGCAGCCAGGTCACGATCGCCTCGGCGAACGTCCGTGCGAGCGCGTGATTGCCCTCGGGGGTGAGGTGGACATGCTCGTAGAAGAAGTCGCCGCCCGGCACGCCGCTCGCCGAGGCGGCGGCCAGGGCGCTGACGGCGTCGATGATCGGCACTTGGAGGTCGGCCGCCGTCCTGCGAAGGATCTCGTTGAGCCGGGAGTCGGTCCGCAGCGGGAGGGTGTCGAGGTCTCGCGCCAGCGCGAGGGCCTCGGTGGCGGCGGCGAGGTTCGTCGAGGCGAGGTGTGCCTGGCCGAGCAGAAACTGCAAGGCGGCGTGCCGCGACCCGAGATCAGCCGCCTGGCGCAGGGCGGCGAGCGCCGCGGCGGTTTCGCGGTTGGTCAAGGCACGGTGACCGGTCTCGAAGTGCTGGTTCCAGTCCGCTAGCCGGCTCGTCTCGAGGGGTGGCTGGTGAATGGACCCGAACGGGGCGCAATCACGCAGGTTCACCGCCACCGTGCTCAGGAGCACTTGCGCTCCACTCGATCTTCCGGCTCGGACGAGGTCGCGGAGGTTGCGCTCGAAGGCCGCGTAGACCCGGGCACGCTGCGGGGCGTCCCCGGCCACGCTGTCCTCGGCGAGGACCCGCAGGCCGGACCATCGGCTGCTGCCGGCCGGGCGGGGCCGCACGAACGCGGCGATCCCCTCGATGGCTTGTCCCAGCCGGGAAGCCTTCGCGGCCAGGACGAGACGAACCAGAGGCCACGGGGCGGAGCCGCCGCCGAGAGTGCTGCCGGCGCCGAACGGCCCGAGCATTTCGTTGTTCCCGGCGAAAACGACCCAGGCATGGGCGCCGAGACCGACGCATTCGCGCGCCATGGGCACCAAGGCATGGGAGTTGATGGCGGTCATGGCGACCGGGATCACCTCGACCAGCACACCGGGGTGTCGCTCGCGCAGCAGGACCTCGAGGTAGCGCGCCACGCCGTAGGCCGGTTTGGGATCACCCATGGCGGCCGATTCACCGAACACCAGGATCCGGTACGCGCCTGGGGCCTTCTCGCGCGCGATGTTCATCGGCGGGGGCACCCGAAGCAGGCCCGGCGGGAAGAAGCGGCGACCGAAGTCCGGGTTGTCGATCAGGCGGTCCGGGTGCCCGGGTTGCGGGACGAAGTAGGTGGTCGGATGACCGAACCCCGCGAGCCGCAGAGCTCCCTCGGCAAGGAGCAGTAACAGCAGCGGTGCGGCAACGGACAGGGCCAGGCGTGCCCTCACCCGGGTGGGGCGACGCGGAGGAGGTGTCGCGGGTTTTTCGGAAGCGCTCAACGGCGCCGAGCGTAGCCCAGCCCCCGCACGGAGCGCTAGGGGGCGTGGGGGCCCTCGGCGTCGGACGCCTCGGGAGTGGGGAGTGGGGAGTGTGAGTGGGAAGCGGCACCGACGCCTCACGGCTTCGCCAGCCAGCGGTGGAAGCGGCGGCTCTCGCTGGTTTCGATCGCGCTCCCGTTCGCGCGGAGGATCATGGCGGCCGCGCCAGGGGTGTCCTCCACCAGGGCGAGTCCTTCGCGCGGACCCAGCACACTCACCGCGGTGGCGAGGCTGTCGGCGGTCGTGCCGTCGCGGGCCAGGACCGTGACGAGGCTGTGGTCGGTCAGGCCGATGCCGGTCCGGGGATCCACGATGTGCGAATACCGCCGGCCTCCGATTTCCAACCGCTGGAAGAGGTCGCCTGAGGTCGCCAACGAAGCCTGCCGCAGCCACACTTGGCGCGGAGGAGGGGCATTCGTGAGATCGATGGCACCGATCTCCACCCGCCAGCCCGGTTGCCCGGGAGGGGGTTCACCCGCGGTGATGTCTCCCGCCGCAGCCACGAGCGCTTGCGGGAAACCCCGGGTACTCAGCACCCGCAGGGCCTCATCGGCGGCATAGCCCTTCGCGATGCCGCCGAGGTCAAGGCGCATGGACGGTGCAAGGAACGTGACCGTCCGGGCGGTCGGGTCGAGGAGGAGCTTTTCCCAGCCGACGCGGGTGCGGGCTTCGGCAAGGAGGTGCTCCGGGGGAAGTTCGACGCGACGCCGGGCCCGACGCCAGAGGTTTACCATCGGACCGACCGTGATGTCGAAGGCTCCCTGGGTGCGGGCGGCCAGGGCCTGGGAACGCTCGAGCATGAACCAGAGTTCAGTGCCCACGGACGCGGCTTGGCCCACCGGGGTGTCGTGGCATACCCGGCTGAGTTCGCTGTCCGGGTCGTAGTCGCTGAGCAGCGCGTTCAGCTCCGCGATGCGGGCGTAGGCGGCGTCGACTGCCGCCGTGGTGGCGTCGGGTTGGTCGGGCGGCCCGAAGACCACGATCCGGAAGGGAACGCCCATCTGGGGTCGGTTGAATTCGAGGCGCTCGAGGGCGGGGGAGCGGAGGGTTCCCGCCGAGTGTCCCGGGCTGGAGGAACAGCCGACGACCAGCGCGGAGAGCAGCAGCGCCAGTCCGGCCAGGACGCGCCGCAGGTCCGGCCGGGGCAGGGTGCTCCACTGCGTTTCCGCGTGGCGGTTCATCCCAGTCCCAGCCTGCGGTGCAACTGGGTCACCGAGGCGGTGCCGGTGGTGCCCAGTTGGTGGATGACTTCGCTGGCGCCGGCCATGGCGAGTTCCATGGCCTCGGGGTCGTCGGCGCCCGCGGCGAGGGCCACGGTGAGATTGGCCGTTACGGAATCGCCGGCGCCGACGATGTCGATCGGGCCGCACACGGGCAGGGAGGGGACATGGCAGGGTTCCAGGCCGGGTCGGGCGCCGACGATGCCCCGTTCGGAGAGGGTGATGTAGACGGGGCGTCCCTGTCGGCGGGCGAGTTCCCCGGCCTGGGTGCGCACGGCCTCGAGGGAGGTCGGGGCGCTGCCGCCGAGGAGTGCGCCAAGCTCGGCGGCGTTCATCTTGAACCCGACGGCTGGCCAACCCGAGAGGCCGCGCCGGCTGTCGGCGAGGATCAAGAGGTCCGGACGGGCGGTGGCCAGTTCACCGAGTGCCTCCCGGACGCGGCGGGTCACCACACCGGTTTCGGGGAGGTCGACCTGGTCGAGCACGATGACGGCGTGGGCGGTGGCGGCGGTGACGCGGAGGGAGGCGATGAGGCGGTCCTCGATCGCGGCGGGGGTGGCGTCCCAGTTCTTGCTGTCGAGGCGGTTCAATTCCTCCGGGGGTTGGTGGGGGCGGAGGACCAACGGCTTGCAGTAGGTGAACGTGCGGCGGGCGGCGGTGACGGTGAAGTGCTGGAGGCTCACCCCGGGGAGCGCGCGGAGGCCGCGCTGGAGTTCGTAACCCTCGCCATCCTCGCCGCAGAACCCGAGCGGGTGGAGGGCGCCGACTCCGAGCGCCACCAGGTTGTTGAGGATGGTGCCGGCGGCGCCTGGCTGGCTGCGGACCCGCACCACGTTGTGCACGGCCAGGTTGGTTTCGATGGACGTCTCACTTCGCGCCGGATCGATCTCGAGGTAACGGTCGAGGCAGAAATCCCCAAGCAGCACTACGCGCAACGCGGGGTAGCGCGCAGTGAGGGAGGCAAAGCGATCGGGCCGCATGCGCGGATTCAACACGGAGGGCGGGCGGCGCGCCACCCCCGGGAAGACGGGGGATCGAACGAGGATGGACAGGATCGACAGGATGGGATCGGTGTGGACCGGGCTATCCCGCCCCGCGTCCGGGACGCAGGCTTGCCGTGGGGCGTCGGCGGTGGCTGCATCTGGGCATGACCTCGACCGTGGTACCCACGTTGTATCTCAAGACCGGTTGCGGTTGGTGCGCCGAAGTCGTGGAGTACCTGGACGGTCGCGGTCTGGCGTACCGGTCGGTCGTGGTGACCGGCAACCCCGCCGCCTACGCGGAGTTGATCGAGCTTTCGGGTCAGCAACGTGCGCCCACGATGGATTGGGACGGGGAGGTGCTGGCCGATTTCGGGGTGGAGGAACTCCAGGAATTTCTCGCGGCGAAGGGGCTGGCCTGAGCGTCCACTCGCCAAGGGGCCGGCCATGAACACGCCGTTTCTAAGCTGTGACTGGGGTACCAGCACCTTCCGTTTGCGGCAACGCCCTGTCCGCTGGCCGTCCAGGCCCTCGGGGCGGGCTCGCGCCTCGTCCGCGTGATGGGGGAGACGTTCCGATCCTCCACCGTGCGGACGCACGCGCTGGTCCTGGCGCGGCTGGCGATTGGGGTTGGGTGACCGACCGCTGCCGGGCGTTCCGGGAACTGGTTTCACCGGCGGCTGCTGTGCCAGGTTCCTTCCGTCTGCTTGCATGAATCAAAACACAATATTGAAACCGGATCCAGGTCCGGTGCTGGACGCCTCCGAGACCGACATCGAGACGCGGATGCGCGCCGCGGGGGTTGGGCGGCCGACCATCCACGCGTTCCTGGCGGCGCGTCGCCAGGTGGTGCGCGGCGACCGCGGTTTCATTGGGGAGGCGGACCTCGAACGGGTCGCGGAACTCCCGCGCCATGAGGCGTTGCCGACGCCGTCCGACGCCGGGGTGGCGCTGCTGCGGCAGTTGGCCGTGATCAAGCTCAACGGGGGGTTGGGAACCGGTATGGGCCTGGACCGCACCAAGTCGCTGATCCCGGTGAAGGGAACCGACAGCTTTCTCGACTTCATCGTTCGGCAGATCCTGCACCTGCGGGCTGTCGGGGGGCCAGCGGGTGGGCCGAGCCCCACCCCCGCCTTCCTGTTGATGAACAGCTTCACGACGCGGGCCGAGACGCTGGCGGCACTGGGGCGCTATCCGTCTCTCGCGGGTCCGGAGTCCCTCGATTTTCTGCAGAACAAGGTTCCCAAGCTGGCGGCACTGTCCCTGGGGGCAATGGATTGGCCGGCCGATCCGGAACTGGCCTGGTGTCCGCCCGGGCACGGGGATTTCTACCCGGCGATCCAGGCCGATGGCCTGCTTGAGGCGCTGGTGAACCGGGGCATCCGGTTCGCGTTCATCTCGAACTCGGACAATCTGGGAGCCACGGTGGACGCGGGCCTTCTCGAGTTCTTCGCCCGGGAGAACGTTTCCTTCCTGATGGAAGTGGCCGAGCGCACCCCGGCGGATCGGAAGGGAGGGCACCTCGCACGGCGCCGCACGACCGGGCGCCTCCTGCTGCGCGAATCCGCGCAGTGTCCGCCGGAGGAGGAAGCGCGCTTCCAGGACATCGGGCATCACGCGTTCTTCAACACGAACAATCTCTGGATCCGCCTGGATCACCTGCGCGCCGAGTTGACGCGGCTCGGCGGCGCGCTGCCGCTGCCCCTGATCACGAACCTCAAGACCATCGATCCCCGGGACCCGGCGTCCCCGAAGGTGCTGCAACTGGAGTCCGCGATGGGGGCGGCCATCGAGTGCTTCCCGCGTTCGGGTGCGGTGGTCGTGCCGCGCAGCCGGTTCGTCCCGGTGAAGGCCACCTCGGACCTGCTGGTGCTGCGATCCGATGCCTGCGAAACGACGCCGGACCATCGCCTCGTCCTGTCGGAACTTCGGCGGGGGGTGCCGCCGCTGGTGGATCTCGATGCGGCCCACTACAGAATTCTCGCCCGTTTCGACACGTTCTTCCCGCACGGGGCGCCGTCGATGGTCGGTTGCACCACGCTGAAGGTGACCGGCCCGGTGCGGTTCGCCGCGGGCGTGGTCTGCCGGGGGACGGTGGAAATCGTCAACCCGGGCTCGGAAGTGAGGGAACTGGCGGCCGGTGATTACGGGGACGGGCGATGGGTTCTGTAGGCCCACGAGGGCCGGCGGAAATGCGTTCGCCGGGGTTTCCGCTGGTCGGTTCGCTGTTCCGGGTCCTAGCCTCTTCCTAGTGTACGGTAGGAAGAACCCGACCAGCCGTCCCAGTGCGCCGCCCCCCTTGGCCGCTGTTCTGCACCCCACTCCCCGTGGCGGTGCTCCACGGTCCTTCACCGTGGGCCTGGCGGGGCTGATATGGTCGCTCTCCGCGGGCTGCACCTCGGCGGAGCGTCCGCTGGCGGGGTTGGATCTCGAGGAGCCCAAGGCGAGCCAGGGTACGATTTATCGGGCTGATTCGGACGAGCAGGTTCAGCAACTCGCGCGGCGGTTGGAGGAAGAAGCGACCCCGATTCCTGCCTCGCCCGGCGCCTTGGCTATCCCGGTCCCGACCCTCGGGGTCCCCGCAGTTCCCGCGGTCGCGCCCGGCGGTGGTGGGGGGGGCGATTGGGCGCCGCGACCGCGAGCAGGGCAACTCGTGCCCCTGCCCCGATTGAACAGCACCCAGCTCCAGGAGTTGCTGGCGGGGTTGCGGCTACGGTTGGCGGTGGAGCAAGGTTTTGAAGCGGCGACGGCGACCGCCGATCTGGGGTTGCCGGCGGTGCCGGAGGGGATGACCTCGATGGCGATGTTCCAGCGTCGGGAAGGCTCGGACGTTCGGGTCGTGCGGATGGGGATTCACCCGTTTGTGTCCGGACCCTCGCAACTCTGGTGCGAGGCACTCCTGCGGCGTGGGGGTGGGGACTGGGTGGCGGATCCTGAGGGGACGGCGCTGGAAGCGGTGGCGCGGTCGCTGGTGGCGGCCGCAGCGGAACCGCAACCGGACCTCACCCGGGATGATCTCGCCTTCAAGATCATCCAGATCAGCTACATCGACACCGAGGGTGCGCTGGAGGGGTTGAAGGGTTTCGGGATCGAGACTGCGGATAGTCCCGGGAAGGTGGTGATGCCGGTGCCGTTCCAGAAGCTCCCGATCGTGGCGCGCATGCCATCACCTGACGCGCCGGAAGTCGCGCTTCTGGGGGCCGACACGCCGAAGGGGGGGGTGTCCTTCGATCTCTCGATGACCCCCTCGATGGCGAGCAACCTGCCGGCGGATCCGAACCTGGCGCGCGCTTCGCAGTTGCTGGTCTATTACCATCCGGCGCACCCGGAACAGTTCACCCGCGTGCGCCAGGCGTTGGACCAGTTCATCGACCGTCCGGCGCGGCAGATTTTCATCGAGGGCTTGGTCCTGGAAATCAGCGAGGAGGGGCTGAAGGAATTGGGGGTTGACTGGCAGTACAAGGAGGGCGGGGCGGAGATCTCGGTGGGGGACGTGTTTCCCGGGCTGCCGGCAACCAGCACGGCGGGTTTCACCTTCGACAACCTGCGGGATCTCGAACAGCAGTGGGTCGTGCGCCTCCGGGCGCTTATCGAGGAACAGAAGGCGGAGGTCCTGTCCCGGCCGAGTGTGCTGACGCTTAACAACCGCCAGTCCACCATCCGGGTGGGGCAGGAGATCCCCATCGCCACGAGCTCCGAGGCGGGCATCGTGAAGGATGCGAACCGGATTTCGTTCAACTTCAAGTACCTCCCCACCGGTATCTCGCTGAACATCCGGCCCCGGATCAACGAGGAGGGCAACGAGGTCAGCATGATGGTGGATACCGTGGTGTCGTCCGCGATCCCGGGGGCCGACCTCGAGCTGCGATCGTCCTCGGGCGAGGTGCTGGCCTCGGCGCCCACCATCGCAACCCGCCGGGTGCAGACCTATGCGCGCATCGGGAACAACACACCGTTCATCATCGGCGGCCTGGTCAACCGCGAGTCGACCTCGGTCAAGCGGAAGGTCCCGCTGCTCGGGGATATCCCGTACCTTGGCTCGCTGTTCCGCTCGCGGACGACCAAGACCCGGAAGCAGGAAGTGATCATCGTGCTGACGCCCCACGTGCTGCCCGACGCGTTGCACGAACGGGCGTGGGGGCGGTATCTGCCGCGCGACGACGACAAGTTCGACGATGTGGGCAACAACCTCTTCCGGGCCTCGTACCGGATCCGGGAGGAGGATGTGTTCGACCTGTCGTTCCTGGATCGCAACGAGCGGTTGCGGCGGTACCGGGCGCTGGTGCAGCGTTTCGTGGACACCGACTTCAAGCTGGGCGAACGCACGCCGTTCTCCCTGTTTGCCGAGGGCCGGGTTCCCGGCGAGCACGTGTTGGTCGAGCGGATGATGTACGAAGTCATCAAGCGGTTGTCGGAGCGGGACCCGCAATGGCTGGACCATCGGATCGCGAGGGACCGGCTGATCTTCTTCTCGGGGCGGAACGCCGGCGGGTACGACGTGCAGTTCCTCGAGCAGGCGATGGCCCGGCTCGGGGATGGCGTCCTGCCCGAATCGTTCTTCCTGACGAACCCCGGCAAGGCGCTGGCGGTGATCTTCCGGCGGATGCCGGTAGCGGAGGGCGCGCGGGGGTTGAACCGGAATCCCATTCCGGAACTGACCCTGGTGGACTGTCCCGATCGCACGACCTGGGGGGAGCTCCTCTGGAAGTGGAACCAACCCGAGAACGGGGACACTCCCCGGGGGGCGATCCTGATCCACGAGCCCGGCGACCTGGTGCGGTTGCAGCGGGCGGTGCTCCTGCGCGAGGTGATCAACCTCAACGGCGGGCCCGCCCGGGTGAACCGGAAGAATTTCAGCCTGGGCCAGGTGCTGCTTGTGCCGGATGAGAACCCGCACGAGACGCGGTTGCTCGACTACCGCGTGGCCGAGTATTTCCTGCACACCGAGCACTATTATGCCGCCACCCTGGCGATCCTCGAGCAGGCGGTCGCCGAGGTGGACCTGTGGCTGGCGAAACCCGAGTATCAGCACCTGAGGTGAGCAACCCGCCCGCGCCCCACGAGCGGGCCGGCGCCGGATGGTCTGCCGCCTCCTGGCAGGCCGTCCGCCGCCTGGCCTGGCCCTGCGCCACCCTGGCCCTACTGCTCCTTCCCGGGTGGCCCCTCCTGGAACGCTACGGTGGGGAGGCCAGGGAACTGTCCCAACGCCTGATCTATTGGGGGCTCGGCTCGGCCATCGGCTTCTCCCTGGCCTGGCTCGTGGTCCGGTTGATCGACGTGGTGATCTGGGGACTCCTCGAGCACCGCTTCGGCACGCATATCCCGCGGTTGCTCAAGGACGTCGTTGTGGTCCTGGTCCTCCTCGTCACGGGGATCACCATCGTCGGCGTGGTGTTCCAGCGGGACGTCACGGGGTTATGGGTGTCGTCCGGGGTGGTGGGCATCATCCTCGGGTTCGCGGTGCGCGGCACCATTGCGGACGTGTTCTCCGGCATTGCGATCAATATCGACCGGCCCTTCGGCGTGAACGACTGGATCGAGGTCCACCCGCGCGGCATCAAACCGATGCGCGGCCGGGTGGTGGAGATCAATTGGCGGTCCACCCGGTTGCAGACCATCGACCACACCGTGGTAGTAGTCCCGAACAGCCTGGTGGCGGCGACGGTCCTGGTGAATCTGAGTCTGCCCGAGCCACGGAGCCGTTTCGATCTCACCTTCTGTCTCGAGTTCGGCATCCCGGCGGAGCGCGTCCTGCGCATTCTCACGGCTGGGGCGCTGGCCGCGAAGGCGCCCCTCCGGGAGCCACCGCCCAAAGCCTACGTGAACCGGGTGACCGATGTGGGCGTGGAATACAAGGTCCGCTACTGGCTCGACCCCGTGCAGGTGTCGCCGCGCAACGGGCGACACCAGGTGACGGCGAGCATCCTGCAGCACCTGTACCACGCGGGGATCAGCCTGGCGTACCCGAAGCAGGATCTCTACCTGGCCCGGATGCCGGTGCGGCAGTTGAGTCGGGACCGGGACCGCCGGGAGTTGCTCAGCCGGGTCGAGCTCCTCGCCCTCCTCCAACCGGATGAGGTGGCACGCCTCGCCTCTTCGGCTCATGAGCGTACCTTCGCCACGGGCGAGGCGGTGGTGCGGCAGGATGATCCTGGCAATTCGTTGTTCGTGCTGGTCGAGGGATTGCTCGAGGTGTTCTGGCATCGAGAGGGGGAGAACGCCGCGGTTCGGGTGGTGGAACTTCAACCGGGGGCCTTCTTCGGCGAGATGTCCCTCCTCACCGGCGCGCCGCGCGCCGCGACGGTCCTGGCCGCGACGGAGAGCATTGTCTACGAAATCGCCGCCTCGGAGATCAACGCCCTCCTGGCGTGCCGGCCCGAGATCGCCCTCCACCTTGCCGAGGTGGTAGCTCGTCGACAGGCGCAATTGACCCACGCGAGCGCCCGGCAGGTCGAGCAACCCGAGGCGGCGTCGCCGAACCTCGTGCAGCAGATCCTCGAAGGGATGCGGGGGTTCTTCAGCAGCCTCCGCGAACGAATCCACCCGAACGCGCCGCCGCCGCGGGAGGGGCCGAACCGGCAGGATTGACGGACTGCCCGGTGCTTTCCCTGCAGTAGCGGGGCGCCAACCAACGAAAAGGACGACTCCCTTGCGGGGGTCGTCCTGGTGCCGAGGGAATACGTTCCGAGGGATCAGTTCACTGCCGCGAGCGCGGTTCGCGCGGTCCTCGCGGCTCACGGGGCTCACGGGGCTCACGGGGTTCCCGCGCCTCCGGTCGGAGTGGGGCTTGCGCGGCGGGGCCGGCTTGCGCAGCAGGCGCAGGAGGCGCGACAGACGCAGCAGGCGCAGCAGGCGCAGCGCCGTCCTCACCCTTGGGTTCGAGTTCCTTCGCCCGTTCCGCCATCGCGGCCTTGCGACTCAGCCGCACGCGACCCTTTTCGTCGACGCCGATGCACTTCACCCAGATCACGTCACCCAGCTTCACGACGTCCTCGGTCGCCTTCACCCGGAAGTCGGCGAGTTCGCTGATGTGAACGAGGCCGTCCTGGCCGTGGATGACCTCGACGAAGGCGCCGAATTCTTTGATCGAGACGACCTTGCCGCGGTAGATCTTGCCGACCTCGATCTCCGCCGAGACGGCTTCGATGGCCTCGCGGGCGATGCGCATGCCCTCCTCGTCGATCGAGAAGATGATCACCGTGCCGTCGTCCTCGATGTTGATCTCGCAACCCGAACGTTCGACCAGCGCCTTGATGTTCTTGCCGCCGGGCCCGATCACCGCACCGATCTTCTCGGGGTTGATGCGGAGCTTGATGATGCGCGGGGCGTACTTGCTCATCTCGGCGCGCGGGGCCGGGAGGACCGCCTTCATGCTCTCGAGGATGCTCAGGCGGGCGACGCGGGCGCTCTCGACCGCCTCGGTCAGAATGTCCAGGGCCAGTCCCTTGAGCTTCAGGTCCAACTGGAACCCGGTGATGCCCTTGTCCGTGCCCGCGATCTTGCAGTCCATGTCGCAGAACCCGTCCTCCCAGCCGATGATATCGGTGAGGAGTCGGTAGCGCGCGATCTTGCCGGCGGCGTCGGCCTGGGTGCAGATGCCGATGCTGATGCCCGAGACCGGGCGTTCGAGGGGGACGCCGGCGTCCATGAGGGCGAGGGTTCCCGCGCAGACCGAGGCCATGGACGACGAGCCATTGGATTCGAGGATCTCGCTCGTGATCCGGACGGTGTAGGGATACTCCTTCAGGGGCAGCATGGGCTCGATGCTGCGCTCGGCGAGGGCGCCGTGCCCGATCTCGCGACGGCCGGGGCCGGAGATGCGGCCGGTCTCCCCGACGGAGAAGTTCGGAAAATTGTAGTGGAGGAGGAGCTTTTTCTCGCTCACTCCTCCGGTGTAGGCGTCGAATTCCTGGACGTCCTCGGTGGTGCCGAGGGTGACGACCGCGAGGGCCTGGGTCTCGCCCCGGGTGAAGAGGGCGGAACCGTGGGTGCGCGGCAGGAGGCCGACCTCGCCGCTGATGGGCCGGACGGCGTCGAAGGCGCGGCCGTCGAGACGTTTTCCCTGGTCGAGGATGAGGCTGCGGATGGCCTCCTTCTGGACGTAATAGAAGGCGTCCTTGACGACGAATTCCGTGACTTTCTCGGCCCCGAAGAGCTCGACGAGCCGGAGGCCCATGGCGGAGGAGAAGGCCTTGCAGGCGGCCTCGCGTGCCATCTTCCCGGGAGTGAGCAGCGCCTCGATGATGCGGTCGCCGGCGAACTCGCGCGCGGCCGCGAGGATGTCGTCGGGGACGACCGTGACCTCGATCGTGCGCTTCGGCTTGCCGAGGCGGGCGACGAGTTCCTTCTGGGCGGCGATCAGGGGTTGGATCGAACTCTGACCGAAGGCGAGGGCGGCGATGAAATCCGCCTCGCTGCATTCGTCTGCGGCGCCCTCGAACATGACCACTTCGGATTCATTGCCGACGTAGAACAGGTC
>JBBQML010000040.1:0-13530 GCA_038328885.1 Verrucomicrobiota bacterium
TCCGGACCACCGCGCTCCGCACCACCACCCTCCCCCGGACCGCGGGAGTCCAACCCCGCAGCGCCTGACCTCGCGACCCCCGTTAGGGGTTCCTCCCACGCCCCACCCGCGTTCTGGCTGCTGCGGTTCGGGAGAACCGCGGTCCGGTCGTCAATCCTGTCCCGGACCGCGGGTTTCCAAACCCGCAGCGCTTGACCTCGCGACCACCGCCAGGGGTTCCTCCCACGCCCCACCCGCGTTCTGGCCGCTGCGCTTCGGGAGAAGCGCGGTCCGGTCGTCAATGCGTCCCGGACCGCGGGTGTCCAAACCCGCAGCGCGCGACCCCGCGACCCACGTTAGGGGTTCCTCCCACGCCCCACCCGCGTTCTGGCCGCTGCGGTTCGGGAGAAGCGCGGTCCGGTTGCTGCGGTTCGGGAGAAACGCGGTCCGCTCCGGACAGTCTCAGCGGCGTCGCGGAGCCCTGGATGCCGCGGCTTTCCTCGGCAGCTTGGGTCGGGTGGCGATTCCCTGGTGAATGACCTTCAGGACTGACTCGCGTTCCGCGCCAACCAGGGGCAGTCGTGGAGCGCGGGTCCACTCGTTTCCAAGCCCGCACTCCTGCACGGCCAGCTTGATGTACTGGACGAACTTGGGGTGGGTATCCAGGTGGAGCAGTGGCGTGAACCACCGGTAGAGCGCCCGGGCCTTGTCCCACTCACCCCGGCGGGTGAGATCCCAAAAGCACTGGTTTTCCGCGGGGAACGCGATGCCCGTGCCCGCCACCCAGCCATCGATGCCAAGGATGGCGCTCTCCAGGGCCAGATCGTCGACGCCGGTGAAGATCGCGTAGCGGCCCGCCACGGTGTGGTGGAGATCGGTGATCCGCCGCGGGTTTCCCGAACTCTCCTTCAGCGCGACGAAGTTGGGCTGGTCGGCCAGTTCCGCGAACAACTCCGGAGTGACGTCGTGCCCGTAGCTGAGCGGGTTGTTGTAAATCATGATCGGCAGGCCGGTGGCCCGCGCGACGGTGCGGAAGTGGTGAAGCGACTCCAGCGGGTCGGGGGACTTGTAGACCATCGGGGGCATCAACATGAACCCGTCGACGCCGAGTCGCTCGAGATCGGAGACGTAGCGGACCGCCTCGGCGACGCTTGTTTCGGCGACCCCGCTGAGGACTGGGACGCGGCCGTCGACGGCTTCGAGCAGAGCGGCGATCACGTCACGCTTTTCGGCGGCGGTGAGGGACTGGTTTTCGCCCAGTGACCCAAGGAGGATCAGGCCGGCGACGCCGCTCTTGAGCAGGGCGTCGCTGTGTTCGGCGGTGGCTTGGAGATCGAGGGAGCCATCCGGGTGCATCTGTGTGGTGATGGCGGGGAAGACACCGGACCAGAACGGCTTCATGGGCCCAGAGTGCCGAACGGGGGCGCGGGAGGGAAGCCGAAGGCGGGCGGGCCGTGGGGCCTCGCGTGGCGGGAGGTTGGCCCCGCGACATGGGGACTAGGGGAATCCTTCTAGGGTGGGCTCGTAGCGTTGACAGTGTGGGCTTACTTTGACATATCAGCACGGCTTAGTTTTGACCCGGCAAGTGCTTTGGCCGAAACGCTGCTTTGCCCGAGACTGCTTCGCCCGAGACGCATGCGCGTCGGGCTGGCTTCGCGGATTGATGTCGCGCACCCCGCAACCGTAAACCCGACCCACCACTTCGATCCTGATCCCATCGTGCCATGACCCCACCAAACGCTCCAGCCCCTGTCGCCCTGAGCCGCCCCGAACCCAGCCACGGCCTGCGGGTGTGCTCCGGGTGGGCGCGTCGGGTTCTGGCCCTGATCGCCGGGATGCTCTGCTGGGCGGCCACGGTTTCGGCCCAGGCCCAGACCGCTCTTGGCAATGGCTTCGATGCCAGTGGCGAACTCTCCCCGGCGGGTGATGTGGAAACCTACAGCCTCACCGCGCCTGCCGGTGCGGGCATCATGCTCCGTGCCGGGGCCGGCGGCCTCACGCCCAAGTT
This sequence comes from Verrucomicrobiota bacterium, assembly GCA_038328885.1. Taxonomy (GTDB): domain Bacteria; phylum Verrucomicrobiota; class Verrucomicrobiia; order Limisphaerales; family CAIMTB01; genus CAIMTB01. The sequence continues at coordinate 1,988 of JBBQML010000040.1, forward strand.
GCGGGTGTACGACGGGGTCAACGCGCTGATTGCCGAGAACGTGCCCGGCAACACCCTCAGCCGCGACGGTTTTCTGAACCTGACCGCGACGAACGGCGGCAACTACACCGTCCAGGTGAGCGCCGCCTACGGCACCCAGACGGGCACCTTCACGCTTCGCTCCGCAGTCGCCGCGAGCGACTTCTCGACGGACCCCGCGGACGAGGGCGGGCCGCTCGGCAACGGGGTGCTTGTCGCGGCAACGCTCGCGCTCGGTGATCTGGATCTCTGGGGCTTCACCGCGGCGGCGGGCGATGGCCTCATGCTTCGGGTCGGTTCCACCAATTTCACCCCCTGGCTCCGGCTGTACGGTCCCACCGGCGCGCTGGTCGAGGAGACCATCTCCGGTAACGCCCTGGTCCGCGATGGGTTCCTCACGCTTACCGCGACCAACGCGGGCAACTACCTGCTCGTGGTGAGCGCTGCTTATGCGGGGCAGAGCGGGACCTACGCCGCTCATCTCGCCCGCACCCCGGGGGAGTTTTCCACGGCGCCAGGCGACGAGGGCGGCGGGCTGGTGAATGGAGCGGCGTACCCGGGTCTCCTTCCCCGGGGTGACTTGGATCTTTGGGAATTCGACGCGGTGGCCGGAAGTGGTGTGATGGTGCGCGTCGGCGCCACCGGTTTCACCCCATGGATCCGGCTCTACCGGCCCGATGGTGCTCTCGCGGCTGAGACCATCTCCGGCAACGCCCTGGTTCGCGACGGGTTCCTGACTGTCGCCGCCACGAACGCCGGAACCTATCGGGTGGTGGTGAGCGCCGCATACGCGGGTCAGGAGGGTTCCTATGGGCTGCATCTCACCCAAGCCCCGGGGTTGGTTTTGACCTCGCCCGGTGATGAGGGCGGCGTGCTGACGAACGGCGTGTCGACATCCGCAAACCTCGAACTGGGCGACTTGGATGCTTGGACTTTCACCGCGGAAGCCGGACAGGGCCTGATGGTCCGGATGGGTGGCACCGGACTGACCCCCTGGCTGCGACTCTATGGTCCGACGGGGGCGTTGGTGGACGAGACCACCTCGGGCAATGCGCTCGCCCGCGATGGCGTCCTCACCCTCCAGACGACGAACGCCGGCAACTACCTCCTCGTGGCAAGCGCGGCCTACGCCGGCCAGAGCGGCCCCTACACGCTCAATCGCATCCTCGTCCCGTCGCCCTTCACCGTCGGTGACGGGGACGGTGGCGGTGGTTTGATCAACGGGTTTACCAACACGGCTTCGCTCGCGCTCGGGGACCTCGACGTGTGGTCCTTCATCGGAACCCCCGGCGACAGCAACGCCCTCCGCGTGGCCGCTACCGGATTCACGCCCTGGCTGCGTCTCTACGGTCCAACGGGCAGCCTCGTGGGCGAGACCATCAGTGGCAACACCCTCGTCAGAAGCGGCGTGCTCCCGTTTCCCGTCACCAACGCGGGCCTCTATACGCTGGTCATCGCCGCAAGCTACGGCGGCCAAAGCGGCACCTACACGTTCAAGCAGTCGCGGTTCCCACCCGACCTCATCGTCCCGGCCGACGTTCAACTCGATGAAGGGGCCACCCTGAACGTGCCGCTGTCCGCGCATGATCCCGATGAACCGAACAAGCCGCTGCAGTTCGCTTTGCTGAACGGGCCCCCGGGCGCGACGCTCGCCATCGCCGGTCTGACCAACGCCATGGTCTCCTGGCCCACCTCCGAGGCCGACGGTCCCAGCACGAATCTGTTCGTCGCCACCGTCACGGACGTGGTGAACGGCCGCGCTTTCACCCGCACCAACTCGTTCGCCGTTGTGGTCCGCGAACTCAATCTGCCCCCCACCCTCACCGTGCCGGGACCGCAGACGGTGGATGAAGGTGCGGCGTTCGCCGCCGTGGCCGCCGCGACCGATTCCGACCTCCCCGTGAACGGCCTCGCGTTCTCCCTCGCCGGGGCGCCGGCCGGTCTTACGATCCACCCCACGACCGGGGCGCTGGCGTGGAACACGTCCGAGGCCGACGGCCCGGCCAGTCATGTCGTGACGGTCGTTGTGACCGACGACAATCCCTGGGCGGTGGACGTGAACCAGTGGAGCGTGACCAATACCTTCACCCTGGTGATCAACGAGGTGAATCGACCGCCCGAACTCGCGCCCCAGGCCGACCGGGTGATCGTGGAGGGCACGCCGCTGGTGGTCCCACAGGTGGCGACCGATCCGGACCTGCCCGCCAACGTCCTGTCCTGGACGCTCCTGGCTCCACCCGCGGGCGCGGCCATCTCCGCGAACGGGGTGATTGCCTGGACTCCCTCGGAGCAGCAAGGGTCCTCCACGAACGAGATCGTCACCGTCGTCCGCGACAACGGCACCCCGTCCCTGTCGGCCACCAACCGGTTCGTCGTCGTGGTGACCGAGATCAACACCGCACCGATCCTGACGCTGCCTGCCGACGCGACGATCGCCGAGTTGACGCCCTGGACGGCCGCGGCGACGGCCACGGATTCGGATCTACCGGCCAATCCGCTCACCTTCAGCCTCCTTTCGACCGTCGACGGCCTGACGCTGGACGCCTCCACGGGAGCGCTCCGCTGGACGCCGACGGAGGCCCAGGGGCCGTCCACGAACCTCATCACTGTGGTGCTCGCGGACGCGAACCCGGCCGCACTCAGCTCGCCGGTGCTCCGTGTCACCAACAGCTTCCGTCTGGTGGTGACCGAACAGAATCTGGCTCCGGCGCTTGCGGCCATCGAGGATGTGAGCCTCCACTTCGACGTTCCGCTGACCGTGGCTGCGACGGCCACGGATGCGGATTTGCCAGCGAACCGGCTGCGGTACGCCTTGGACCAGGCGCCGGCGGGAATGGCCATCGACGTGACCACCGGGCTGATCACCTGGACGCCCTCGTCGTCCCAAGTGGGGAGCCATCCGGTGACCGTGACGGTGACGGACGACGGTTCGCCCGGGCTCAGCGCGAGCCAACAGTTCTCGGTGACCGTAACCGGGGAAGGCGTGAGCTTGGCAATCAACCGGTTGGCAGGGACCCTGACGCAGATCAGCGCCAGCGGGGACGCCGGTGCGAACTATGAGCTCCAGTCCTCCAGCGACCTCGGGTCCTGGGAGAAGCTCGTCGAGTTCCAGATGGGTGGGACACCTTATCTGTACATCGACCCGGCCTCCGCTACGATCCCGGTTCGGTTTTACCGGCTGCTCCTGCGGCAGTAGGGACGCGATCGGGGGTGGGGTGGAGCGCGCTTGGAGCTTCGCGAGGCGATGCTCCAGGGTGAGGCTGTCCCCGTCCTCGGAAGCCCTGGACGAAAAACCGGATGGTCCGAAATAAGCCCTTGCTGTAGATCTGCCCGCTACTTATAGTCCGCGCTCCTTTTCGACCGACGAGGGGAATTATGCGACGAGCCCGCCCGCCCAAGACGAAGAAATCCGTGGCCAAGCGATTTAAGATCACGGCCACCGGCAAAGTGATGCGTTCCCGCGCCGGACGGCGCCACTTGCTGCAATCCAAAAGTCCGGGCCGCCGCCGGAGCCTGCGTAAGGCTGTGGAAGTGGGGCCGACGGATGCGCACCGCGTCCTGGCCTGTCTGCCGTTTTCTCATCGATGACGCACGGAAGGCTGCCGGGCCGGCAGGTTTACGCCTGTGGGTCCTGGCGGTCGGCCAATACGTGCGTGCCATTGAGCCTCCACTCATCACCTCCTGAACCATGCGAGTTACCAACGCCCCCGCCTCCCGCAAGCGCCGCAAGCGCATGCTCAACCTCGCCAAGGGTTTCCGCCTCAAACGTTCCAAGCTGTATCGTTACGCTTCGGACGCGGTGGACCACGGCCTCCAGTACGCGTACCGCGACCGGCGTACCAAGAAGCGCACCTTTCGGGCCCTCTGGCAGGTGCGTATCAACGCCGCCGCCCGTGCGGCTGGCATGACATACAGCCGTTTCATCGAGGGGCTGAAAGCCGCCCAGGTCGCGCTGGATCGCAAATCGCTGGCTGATCTGGCTGCGACCGACGCCCCTGCCTTCAGCGAACTGGTTCGCATTGCGCAGGGCGCCCTGACGTCGAAGTCGGCAGCCCTCAAGGCGTAGGGTCGTGTCGGTGCTGCCGGCGGTGCCGGCGGTGCCGGCGGTGCCGGTGGTGCCCGGTTGCGACTGCGCCGACCAGCCCAATGTCACAGTGAACGGGCGGCCCTTGGGGCTGCCCGTTTGCGTTTTCGGCTATCTGTCTATCGAATCACCACACCATGGCTGGATTGCTTGACGAGATCGGTCCCCTGAAGCAGGCGGCTCTCGAGGCTTTGGGCGGGGCCGCGGACCTGCCGGCCCTGGAGCAGGCCAAGGGGGTTTTTCTGGGTCCGGAGGGTCGCTTCACCGGGCTGATGAAGCGCCTCGGGGGCCTGGCCAGGGAGGAGCGGCCCCTCGCCGGCAAGGCCATCAACGCCGTCAAGGTGGAACTCGAGGCGGCACTGGGGGCGCGCCGGGAGGAACTCGAACTCCGGGCGGCCCAACCGCAGCACCCGACCGACTTCACCGCGCCGGGCCGACGCCGGACCTTGGGTCGTCTGCATCCGCTCACCCAGGCGACCGACGACATCGTGAAGGCGTTTCGTGAATTGGGGTTTGCGGTGGCAGACGGGCCGGAGATCGAGGATGAGCGCCATTGCTTTGATGCGCTGAACACGCCGGCCGACCACCCGGCCCGCGACAGCCAGGATACCTTCTTTGTAGCCGCCCCGGGGCGACCGCTCCTCCGGACCCACACCAGTTCGGTGCAGATCCGGGTGATGGAACAGCAGCCACCGCCCATCCGGATCATCGTGCCGGGACGGGTCTACCGGCGCGACAACGCCGACACCACCCACAACCCGACCTTCCATCAGGTGGAAGGTCTGTACGTGGACCGTGGAGTGACCGTGGGTGACCTGAAGGGGACGGTGGAGTTCGTCTTTCGGGAGTTGATGGGTGCCGACACCCGGATCCGCTTCCGGCCGCACTACTTCAGCTATACCGAGCCGAGCTTCGAGATCGACTTCAGCAACGCTCTGGTCCGGAAGCTCGGCAAGGATTGGCTGGAGATCGCCGGCTGCGGGATGGTGCATCCCCAGGTCTTCGCGAACGTCGGGTATGATCCGTCCGTTTGGAGTGGCTGGGCGTTCGGCTTCGGCATCGAGCGCATCGCCATGATCCGTTACGGGATCACCGACATCCGCCTGTTTTACGAGAACGACGCGCGGTTCCTGCGGCAGTTCTGAGCCCGCCTCGCCGAGCCAGGACATCTGGTCCGACCCCATCGGTACTCCCCCACCTTTCCATGAACGTTCCCCGAGCCGCCTCCCACGCTGCGAACCGTATCCATCGTGGTGAGGTCCTCGCGGTTTGTTCTCATGCGGCTGGATCCGGGGGCTGCCGGCCGGTCGGTGGTGGCCGACGCCCGCGTGGGTGGTTTCTGCTCCTGCTGCTGGCCGGTGGGATGGTCGGAGGCGGCGAGGAACCCGCCGGGGCGGCGGACGAGCGACGCACGCGCAATGTGTTCCTGATCACCACCGACGGTCTCCGCTGGGAGGAGGTCTTTCGGGGTGCCGAGGAATCGCTGATCAACAAGCAGTTTGGGAATGTCAGCGATACCAACGCGTTGCGCGCGCGGTTCTGGCGGTCGACTCCCGGGGAGCGCCGCGAGGCCCTGTTTCCGTTCCTTTGGGGCACGGTGGCCAAGCGTGGGCAGTTGTGGGGGAACCGGGATCGCGGCAGCGAGGTGCGGGTCAGCAACGGGCTCAACTTCTCCTATCCCGGCTACAGCGAACTCCTCACCGGCGGCGTGGATCCGCGGATCGACAGCAACGACAAACTCCTGAACACGAACACGAACGTGTTCGAATGGCTGAACGGGCGGCCGGGGTTCCGGGGACGCGTGGCGGCGGCCGTAAACTGGGATGTGCTGCCTTGGGTCCTCAACGCCCCGCGAGCAGGATTCCCGGTCTGGAGCGGGTTCGAAGTCCCGGCTGAAACCGTTCGGATGGAGGTGCCCGAGGCGCTGACGGATCTTGTCGAGCACGGTCGGACGATCTGGTCGGGGGTGCTGTTCGCCTCGACCGTGGCGGCGCTGGTGGGCGAAGATTTCAAGCGCGCGATGCCGAGCGCGGCGCCGGTGGTGCCCGGATTGGCGGTGGGGTGGCTGCCGGGCGAGGACCGGCGTGCGGAAGGAGACTCTCGATGAAGGTGACGCTGAACTGGCTGCGGCAGTACGTGGACTTCGACTGGAGCGCGGAGGAGACCAGGGAACGGCTCACCATGCTCGGACTCGAAGTCGAGGCCATGAGCAAGCTGGGCGGGGCGTTCGAGGGGGTGGTGGTCGCCCAGGTGATCTCCCGGGACAAGCATCCCAACGCCGACAAGCTGTCGGTGTGCCGCGTCCAGGACGGCCAGGGCGAACGGCAGATCGTTTGTGGCGCCCAGAATTTCCAGGCGGGGGACAAGGTGCCGTTGGTGCTTCCGGGGGCTACCCTGCCTGCCCGGGCCGGAGACAAGGAGCCGTTCACCCTCAAAGTGGGGAAGATCCGAGGGGTCGAATCCCACGGCATGATGTGCTCGGCGGATGAGCTGGGGCTCGATCCCGAGGCACTGGGCCTGAAGCGGGAGGATGGCCTGCTGATCCTCCGGCCCGAGGCGGTGGTGGGACAGTCGTTTGCGGAGCACCTCGGACGCGGAGGGAGCGATGTCTTCTTCGATCTCGAGGTCACCCCTAACCGGCCCGACCTCAATAGTGTCCTGGGGATCGCCCGCGAGATCTCCGCCCTCACGGGCAACCCGTTGCGCCTGCCCGAGGTCGGCGATCCCGACCGCACGGCGGGCTCTGAGTCGGTGGAGGCGTTGGTGCAGGTGTGCCTGGAGGCGCCGGCACTTTGCCCGCGTTACACCGCCCGGGTGATCCGTGGCGTCAGGATAGCTCCCAGTCCCGAGTGGCTCCGCGTCGCCCTCGAGAAGGTGGGCCTGCGCAGCATCAACAACGTGGTCGACGTCACGAACTTCGTGATGCTCGAAACCGGGCAGCCACTCCATGCCTTCGACTACCACCTCCTCGCACCGGCGGAGGACGGCCGGCCGACGGTGGTGGTGCGCCCATCCGCCGAGGGGGAACGGTTTGTGACCCTGGACGGCAAGGAGCAGGTCCTGGCTGCCGGCCACCTGCTGATCGCGGACCCCGCCAAGGCCATCGCCCTCGCCGGGGTCATGGGTGGGCAGAACACCGAGATCCGAGAGTCGACGGTCGATGTGTTGCTCGAGTCGGCGTATTTCAGCCCGACGGGGATCCGTCGCACGAGCAAGGCGTTGGGGCTCCGCACCGACTCCTCCTACCGCTTCGAACGGGGGGTGGACGTGGCGGCGGTGGAGTGGGCGAGTCGGCGCGCGATCGAGTTGATCCGGCAGACTGCCGGGGGTGCGACGGCGCGCGGCGTGGTGGACGCCTACCCGGAGCCGCTGGCGCCGAAGCGGATCACCCTGCGGCACCACGCGGTCAACGACCTCCTTGGCTTGGTGCTCCGGCCGGAGGAGATCGAGTTTCACCTGACGCAACTCGGCTTGGAGATCGTCCAGCGCCGACCGCGGCCCGTGGAGGACATGGCCCCGCCGGAGCCCGTGCTCTTGCAGGTGCCCACCTACCGGGTGGACCTCAAGGAGGAGGTGGACCTGATCGAGGAGGTGGCCCGCCTGCACGGGGTGGACCGCATTCCCTCGACCCCTCCCCGACAAGCGCGGGGCGAGCACGCCTTCGATGCGAAGTATGATGAACTCATGGGGGTCCGTCGGTTGCTGACCGGCCTGGGGCTGCACGAGGCGCAAGGGCAGACCCTGGTTGGCAAGGGGGGCATTTCCAGCGCCCTCGAGGAAGTGCTCGCGCTGGCCAACCCGTTGAGCAGCGACATGGACGTGTTGCGGCCGAGTTTGCTCCCGGGGTTGCTCGACATCCTGCGACACAACCTGCGACGGCAAAATGGTGACGTGGCGCTGTTCGAACTCGGCCGGGTTTTTCGCGCTCGCGGGGGCGGCGTGAACGAGAGTTGGCGTCTGGCGATCGCGCTTACGGGCGCCCGGGCGCCGAGCTTTTGGGACGGCGTGGATCGGGGGGCGCTTTTCGACCTGTTGGATCTGAAGGGGATCCTGGAGGAACTCTTCGAGCACCTGGGGCTGAGGGGGGTTGCCTACGGCCGGCGGGCGGAGCCGACCGGGTTGTTCCTCGAATCCGCGCAACTCGCGGTCGGGGGCAAGCTGGTGCTCGGCGAGGTGGGGCAGCTCCAGCCGCGGCTCGCCAAGCAGCATGACCTCCGGGACCCGGTGCTACTGGCGGAGTTGGACCTGGACCAGGTGCTGGCGCGGCGGAACGGCATCCGTTCCTTCAAGGCGCTCCCGGCCTTCCCGGCGATCCGGCGCGATCTGGCGATGGTGGTGCCGGAGTCGGTCACGCACGACGCGGTGCTGCAGGCCGTGCGTCAGGTGAAGGCGGCGAACCTGGAGACGGTCGAGTTGTTCGACGTCTTCCGTGGTCCGGCGGTTCCGGAGGGCCACAAGAGCTTGGCGTACGCGTTCACCTACCGGGGGACGGATCGAACCCTCACCGACTCTGAAGTGGCGACCGCCCACGACCTGGTGGTCAGCCGGTTGGGCCAGGCTCTGGGGGCGACGATCCGGGCTTAGCCCCTTTGTCCCGTAGCCGCCGTGGTAACACGGCGCATTCATTGGCTCGTCGGGGTTCCTTTGCGTTGTTCCGGTCGGCTGTCAGACCCTTTCAACGGGCTCAGCCGCCCACGGCGGAATAGTGCTTCAACCCCCGGCGCCACACCCAGCGGGCCAGCAGCCAGGTCCCCACCACCCAGGCGCCCTGGATGGCCAGGCCCTGCATCACCCCGGCGGCGTCGACGCGACCGAGGTACACGCTGACGGGGAAGTAGAGCATGTAGGGGAAGGGCGTGAAGTGCAGGGCGGTCTGCACGACGGGCGGGAGAAGATCGAGCGGGAACAGGTGGCCGCCCGCGATGTACTCGAAGGCGAAAAGGATGAAGATGAACGTCGCCACCTCCAGCACCCAGAACGCCAGCAGCGCCATGGTGAACGAGACGAAGAACTGGAGGAGCGCCGTGAGTCCGAGCGAGACCAGGAACCCGGCCAGATGCAGGCCCGAGGCCGGCCCCAGGAGTTCGGCGCGCTGGGCCCAGAGGAACAACACCGTCGGAATGACCGCCGCGGCGATGTACACCACCCGCCCGGCGGCAAAGAGACAGAGCCGGTAGCCCAGGTAGTCGATCGGCTTCAGCAGGAACTGGCTGATGCGCCCGTCGCGGATGTCCGCGGCGATCTGCCAGTCGTCCTCGGTGACGGCGGTGAGCGCCACAACCACGTTCACGATGAGGTAGTAGGTGACGACCTCCGGGAGCGAGTAGCCGCCGATGTCCCCATCGGTCCGCCCCTCGTAGATCGCGCGCCAGAGGAGGATCAGCGCGAGGAGTGGCACCAGCCCGAACACGGCGCGGACGGCGAAGTTCACCCGGTAGACCAGGGTGCTCTGGATGCCGAGGTTGATGACGTGTGTGTACTTGCCCATGGCGGCGAGGGAGGGCGCCCCCCGGAGGCTCTTGCGGGAGGCGCGCCCACACCGTAGAAACCCGCGTGCCCGCCCAACAAGCGCCGAGTCAGCCGGACCTCCCGCACTCGCTGCGCGTTTTCCTCTACGTCACGGCGACCTTCACCGGGGCCATCATCCTGGTGGTGGAGATCCTGGGGGCGAAGATGCTGACCCCGTGGTTTGGCTCGTCGCATTTCGTCTGGACCGCCCAGATCACGATCACGCTGCTGGCCCTGGCGGCCGGTTACTACCTGGGAGGCTGGCTCGCGGACCGCACGCCGCGGCTTTCGCTGTTGTACGCCGGCCTGGTCGTCGCGGCCGGCTACCTCGCGTTCACCGTGCAGGTGAGGAGCGGACTTGCCAGTGCCTGCCTCGGCCTCGACCTCGCGCTCGGCTCGATTGTGGCGTCGCTGGCGCTTTTCTTCGTGCCCCTGACCCTGCTCGCTGCTGTGGGTCCGTTCTTCATCCGCCGCCTGACCCGGACTGTGGAGGACGTAGGGCTGGCCGTGGGGCGCCTCTCCGCGCTCGGCACGGTGGGCAGCGTGGGGGGCGTCCTGGTGACCAGTTACCTGCTGGTGCCCTATTGCCGCGACTCCTCGGCGATGCTGGGAACGGCGGCGGTGCTGGTCGGGTTGGCCGGAGTGTACTTTCTCTTCTGGGGTCGCGGCGAGCCGGGTCAGGGCACGGCAGGCGCGGCTGCCTTGGTGGGTTTGCTGCTCGCGATGGTGGCGCTCCGGGGCGGGAGAGCGCCGACGGAGCAGGAGTTCGTCGAACTCGCCCGCGAGAATTCGCATTTCGGCAACCTGCAGGTGATCGAGTCGCGGGACGGCCGGCGCCGTTACTACCTGAACGACCTGCTCACGCAGAACACCTACGACCCGGTCGCCCGGGCCAGCATCTCCATGTTCACCTACGGGCTCTACCACCTTTCCCGGGGTTACACCCCCGAACTGCGGCGGGCGCTTTGCCTGGGGATGGGAGTGGGCATCGTCCCCGGACGCCTCGCGGCCGACGGCGTGCAGGTGGACGTGGTGGAAATCAATCCGGCGATTGTGCCGCTCGCCGAGCGCTTCTTCGATTTCCCGCGGCAGAAGGTGAATTTGTTCATCGATGATGCGCGGCATTTCCTGCGGGTGGCGACGAACCAATACGACACCATCCAGTTGGATGCGTTCCTGGGCGACTCCTCGCCGTCGCACCTGATGACGCGGGAATCCTTCACCGAGATCCACGCGCGGTTGCGGCCGGGGGGCACGCTGGTGATCAACTCCTTCGCCCACTTCGAACCCGGGCGCGACTTCTTCGGCGCCTCGCTGCATCGCACCCTGGCCTCGGTGTTCCGGACGGTGCTGGTCCACGCGGCTCCGAGCGGGAACGTCTTCTTCGTCGCCTCGGATCAGGCACCGTTGGAGTTTCATCGGCCGGCGAACTTCGAGGACGTTCATCCCTGGTGTCGACGGGAGGTGGAGGCGGCGCTGGCGGGACCGAAGGCCGTGGACGTCTCGCGTGGAATCGTGCTGACGGATGATTTCAACCCGGTGGACTACCATGACGCGGGGAATCGGGAGGCCGTGCGGCGGATGCTGGCCCAATCCTTCCGCGAACTTGGCGGGGTCACGCGGTACTGACGCGCCGGGCTCGGGAGATACTTTTTGACAACGGTGGCTCCGGAAAACTAGGTTCTGCGCGCTCGAACGCGTGGGGTCGTAGCTCAGTTGGTAGAGCACCAGAATGGCATTCTGGGGGTCGCAGGTTCGATCCCTGTCGGCTCCACCAGTTCGGAGGCTGAAAAGCCCCGGGAATCCCAGGATTCCCGGGGCTTTTCGCTTCCCCGGGCAGGGTCGCGCAGGTCGCCTCGCCGGTGGAACCAGGCCGGTGCATCCAGAAGTGGGGGGTGACCGGATACCAAAGCGCCGCCTCGCCGGGCTCCTC
>JBBQML010000041.1:0-13462 GCA_038328885.1 Verrucomicrobiota bacterium
CTGCGGGACCGGCACCAACCTGGTACGGCTCGCCCGCGCGTTTCCGAAGGCGTGTCTGGTCGGACTGGACGCGAGCCCGGCCATGTTGGCGGTGGCCCGTCGAAAGCTCTCGGGATTTACGGGCCGTGTCGAACTACGCGAGGAGTATTACGAGCAGCCGTTGGGTCTCGATCCTGCACCCGAGCTGATCCTCTTCTCCTATTGCCTTTCGATGATCGGCCCGGGCTGCGAACGTGCCATCCGGGCGGCCTCGGTGGACCTCGCCCCGGGCGGCGTGCTCGCGGTCCTGGACTTTCACGCCTCGGCCCTCGAGTGGTTCCGACACTGGATGCGGCTGAACCACGTTCGGATGGAAGGGCACCTGTTGCCCCTCCTCGGCTCGGAGTTTGCCGGAGGCTCCTCCGAGATTCGCGGGGCGTATTTTGGTCTGTGGAGGTACTTTCGTTTCCTGGGGCGTCGTTGAAGTCGGCGCGGAGCGATCGAATCCGGCCGCTGCCCCCGGTTCCCCGGTCAGAGCCGTGCATCCACAGGTTGTCGGTGCGGTGGCCCGTACCAAAGCGGCGGCGCGCGTTGCTTCCTGCCGCACTCCAGGAGGAACGGCGCGCCTTGGGGTGCGCCAAGGAGCCCGGCGAGGCGGCGCCTTGGTATCCGGTCACCCACAACTCATGGATGCACCCCGGTCAGAGCTGCCTCCCCCGGACTGCTTGTGGCCGAGCGGGGTTTGGGCTCTAGTCGCCCGTCCCCCCGGGTCACCCTCCGGAATCCGCTCATGAACCACCTCGGACGACGCGGCCTCGACCGCGAGACCCAATTCCTTGACCCGCGGCCGGGACCGGCGGCGGGTCCGGCACCGACCGGTCGGGGGCCCGGCAATCGCACGGACGCGGCGGGCAGAGCGTTCATGACCCTGTTCTCACTATTGTTAGTGTCCGCGGTGACCCGCGCCGCGCCCACGCCGTCGCTGCGTCTCCTGCCGCCGCATCCCCAACTTGAGGGCCCCTTCCAGTTGCTCATCCGCAGCGCGGATGAGGCCGCTCTGCTCCCCGAACGCGTGACGTGGATCGAGGTGCTCACGAGCACCAATCCAGCCTCACCCCTCGACAACTGGTCGAAGCACGACCTCCCACGGACACTCACCAATGGTTCGCTGCGGGTGGATTTTCTCCCGGCGGACTCCGCGAGGACCGCGGCCTACTTCGTCGCCCGGGAGACCTCCGCGGCTCAGGCCGTGACCGTGCGCGACGCGGCGGGACTGCGCGCGGCCGTGGCTGCGGCGCAACCCGGTGCCCGGATTCTGTTGGCGCCGGGTCGGTACCCGGGGGGCTTCTCTTTCTCGAATCTGCGCGGCGAGACGAATCGCCCGGTGGTCATCGCCGCCGCCGACCCGCAGAATCCGCCCGTGATCGAAGGGGGCGCGAACGGGATGCAACTCTCGGATCCCGCATTCGTGGAACTGCACGACCTCGTGTTCCATGGCGCCACGGGGAACGGGCTGAACATCGACGACGGCGGGTCATTCGACACCCCGGCCCGGGAGGTGCTGCTGCGTGGTTTGCGGGTCACGGACGTGGGACCGCAGGGCAATCGCGACGGCATCAAGCTCTCGGGGGTGGTGGGCTTCCGCGTCGAGAACTGCACGGTCGAGCGGTGGGGGACGGGTGGGTCGGCGGTCGACATGGTCGGCTGCCACGCCGGGGTGATCCAGGGGAACCTGTTCCGCCATACCGTGGCGAGCGCCAGTGAGGGTGCGAACGGTGTCCAGACCAAGGGCGGGAGCCGCGAGGTCACCATCCGCCGCAACCGTTTCGAGCACGCCGGTTCCCGTGCCGTGAACATCGGCGGCAGCACGGGCCTGCAGTTCTTTCGTCCGCCGTTGGCGGCGGCCGGGGAACACTGGGAGGCCAAGGACATCGTGGTGGAGGGTAACACCTTTATCGGCGCCGGTGCTTCGGTCGCTTTCGTGGGCGTCGACAGGGCCGTGGTGCGGTTCAACACGTTCTACCGCCCGCAGCGCTGGGCGATTCGCGTCCTCCAGGAGACCATGGCGGCCGGATTCGTCCCCTGCCGGAACGGCCGTTTCACGGACAACATCGTCGCCTTTCATTCCACCCAGTGGTCCTCTGGCGGCGTGAACATCGGGGGCAACACCGCGCCGGGAACGTTCCAGTTCGCGCGCAACTGGTGGTACTGCCTCGATGATCCTCCCCGCAGCCGCCCCAGCCTGCCGGTGGCCGAAGGCAACGGCAGTTACGGGCGGTCCCCGCAGTTCCGTGATGCCGAGGCGGGCGACCTGCGCTTGGAACCGGAGAGTCCGGCGCGTGGCGTTGGTGCGGAGGCGTTGTCGGATTAACCGCGGGCGAATTTTACTATGGGTACATGGGGCAACGATCCGTTCGGCAATGACACGGCCTGCGACTGGGCGCTCGAACTCGAGGAAGTCGATGACCTTTCGCTGATCGAGGAGGCGATTCAACGGGTGCTCGACGTCGGTAACGAGTCCCTGGAGGCGGGGGTGTCCGACGCGGCCATCGCCGCCGCGGACACCCTCGCCCGGTTGAAGGGGAACTTCTACGCGGAGAATTCCTACACCGAAGCGGTCGACCAATGGGTCACCGACCATCCGATCCATCCGCCAGCCGCGCTCGTCGGCGCCGCGATTCGAGCCGTCGATCGGATCCTGACGGCACCGTCCGAGCTGCTGGAACTCTGGGAGGCGAGTCCCGAGGTCGAGAACTGGAAGCAGCAGATGACGGCGCTGAAGGAACGACTGAAGTAGGCGTCGCGCCATGGGGGCCGTTGCTAACCGACCCCGCAGGGATCGGCCGACAGCCATCGCGGATCAGTTATCCAGTGAGCGTCACAGGAGCAAGGACGCCGGCACGTTGAAGTGGGCGGCAAGCGTTCGGATGTGGTCGGCGGTCAATCGGCGGTCTCCACGGAGGATCATCGCGCCGAGGTTTCGACTCGCGCCGAGAATCCGGGAGAGGTCCTTGTCGGTCATCTCGCGTTCCTCGACGAGCATTCGAAGGACGTCCAGTGCGTTAGGGGCAATTGGGTCAAACCTGCACTATTGGACAAAAATCCCCGTGCCGTGACCCCACGGTGCATCGAATCCGGTGCAATTGTCGAATGTGCACGTTTGACCCCATTGCCCCCCACCACCGAACCGGCTGAGGCATAAGTTGGGGTCAGATCTAAATTGTTGACATTCATCGGTAAGATTTCGCCTCAGGGGAACGAGCCAGACTGAATTGTCAACAATTTAGATCCGACCCCGGAAGCGCTCCTCACCGTAAACCAGGGGGGTGCTTCATTTGTAGGGCGCGACATGGGTGCGGAACCATTCGTGATCCGAGGCGTGGGCGCGGGGAAGCCAGGCGATGTTGTTGGGGATCACCACGCCGCCACTCCGTCTCACCTGGTCCACTCCCGGGCTTCGCCATTTTTTGATCTCTGCGTGACCGTCGACGAAGCTGAAGCCGGCCGATCTGCCGTGGCGCCCGGACGGTGCGTCGAGCCAGGGGTTGTTGGCGTACTTGCGCAGGTCGTCGAAGGCGAAGAAGTGCGAGTCGTTGATGCTGTTCTCGTGCTCGTCGATGAGGTTGAAGATGGCGGCGGGGCCCGGGTCGCCGATGGACGTCAGGTTCGGCATGGTCAGATAGGTGTTCCTGTGGTTCACGACCCAAGTCGTCTCGGTCTCGCCGATGAATGCGTTCATCGCGTAGCTCCGGTTGCGGAGCACGGTGCGGTTGCCGAGTCGCAGTCCGGCGACGTCCGCGGGGCAATGAAAGATCTCCCTGGACGTCAGGTAGGTCCAGGTCGGGCCGTTGGTGATGAAGCGGTCGTTGGTGGCGTCCGCGGGGTTGACCATGTCGCCTTCACACCAGGCGGGCGCGGTGCGTGTGGCCATCGGCCCGAGGGTCTTGTCGTCGTTGTCCTGGGCGTACAGGTACCAGGCGAGGCCGAGTTGCTTGACGTTGCTCATGCATTTGATGCTTTGCGCCTTGAGTTTGGCCTGGCTCAGGGCGGGGAGAAGCATGCTGGCGAGGATGGCGATGATGGCGATCACCACCAGCAGTTCGATGAGCGTGAACGCGGGATGACGCGCGTGCCGTGGTGCCATGATCATCGATACAGAATGGCGCATGACCACCGGCTCCGGCTTGTACGGATTCGACGCTGGCTAGAACGAAAACCCGTGCCGTCAATGGGGAGGCGTTGCCAGCCATGGCTCCGTCAACCCAGCGTGCCCTCACCGTCCCGCGGCCGGCCTCGCCGATGCTGGCTCGGGGAGCATCCGAACGCGCGCCGGAAGCGCCGGTCGAAATGGCTCTGGTCACTGAAGCCGAGCTGGGACGCGATGCTGGAGATGGGGGCGGTGGTCTGTTCCAGCAACTCGAGGGCCCGGGCCATGCGCACCTGGTGGACGTAGGCCACGAGGGTAATGCCGCAGGCCTGCTTGAACATGCGGACGAACCGGCCCGCGCTCATTCCGCAGAGGTCCGCCGCGTCGGCGATGGGGAGGCGTTCCGCGTAGTGCCTGCGGACGTGATCCAGCACGGGTTGCACCCGGGCGGCAATCTCCTGGCGCCGCAGGATGACACCCCGATCCACGTCCGAGTCCGGGAAGGCTTGCAGCAGAGCCTGCAGGATCACGAGGAGCCAGGCCTTGCAGCCCGCTTCCCGGTACGCCGGGGCCGGACCGAAGTAGCACGCGAGCAGGCGGCGGATCGCGTCGTGCACGGCCCGTTGCAGCGGGGGCGGGCGCCGGGGGGTGCCGGGGGGGGGGTCGGGTTGGGGATGGAAAGGAGTCAGGGAGGGGGAATACGAGGGAGCCGAACCCGGGGCGAACACCCATTCCTGCATGAAGGTGATCACCACGATGCGGGTGTTCAGCCAGGGATCCTCGACAACCTGGTGAGGCTTCAGGTGGTCCATCACCAGAACATCACCCGGCTGGAGCTTCACCACGAGGTCCCCGATCCGTTCCCGCAGCGGACCATCGAGGGGCATGAGCAACTCGAGCCGCTGGTGCCAGGTCAGTTGCCGGGTGACGGCACCGTCGCGCAGTCTGAACAGGCTGATCTGGAAGGGGAAAGCCGTTGGGAGATTCACCTCATGGCGCCCTTTCACGTCCAGGAGATGGGCGATGCGGTGCGGCTGAAACCTCAGCCGTTTCGCGACGGCAAGCAGATCGCGAAAAGTCGCGCTTGAGGATGCAGGGGTCACGATGCCGAGGGTAAGAGTTCGAACCGCGGTGGCAAGCCGACGACCAACCTGTCCGCCCGGCGCGGCATCGAGCTCCGGCGGAGGTGAAGTGGGCGCAGTCGGGGGGGGCGCAGTCGGGGTCAGCCCTTAATTTAGTACTTAACCGCCAGGATTTCCAAGCCGCGGGTGGGCGGACCCAGGGTCATCCACGCCAAAGTATTAAATTAAGGG
The DNA here is from genome assembly GCA_038328885.1 of Verrucomicrobiota bacterium. Taxonomy (GTDB): domain Bacteria; phylum Verrucomicrobiota; class Verrucomicrobiia; order Limisphaerales; family CAIMTB01; genus CAIMTB01. The sequence continues at coordinate 5,440 of JBBQML010000041.1, forward strand.
CTGACCCCGAGCCGCTGACCCCGAGCCGCTGAGTACTTAACCCAGGATTCCCAAGCCGCGGGTGGGCGGACCCAGGGTCATCCACGCCAAAGTATTAAATTAAGGGCTGACCCCGAGCCGCTGACGGGTGGGCGGACCCAGGGTCATCCACGCCAAAGTATTAAATTAAGGGCTGACCCCGAGCCGCTGACGCCGCCCCTTAAGGGCTGACCCCGAGCCGCCCCGCTGATCGAGGAGGCGATTCAACGGGTGCTCGAGGTCGGTAACGAGGCCCTGGAGGCGGGGATGTCCGACGCGGCCATCGCCGCCGCGGACACCCTCGCCCGGTTGAAGGGGAATTTCTACGCGGAGAATTCCTACACCGAACCGGTCGACCAATGGGTCACGGACCATCCGATCCATCCACCAGCCGCGCTCGTCGGCGCCGCGATTCGAGCCGTCGATCGGATCCTGACGGCACCATCCGAGCACCTGGAACTCTGGGAGGCGAGTCCCGAGGCCAAGGCCTGGAAGCAGCAGATGGCGGCGCTGAAGGAGCGACTGAAGTAGCTTGCCGGTCGGCGTACCTGCGGCGGCCGATCCCGGGTTGGATGCCAGGGGGGTCGGCCTGACCGTCGTACCCATCGCGGATGAGATCGTGGTCGAGCTGATGCGATCGGCTTGCGGCGCGGAGTGCCGGGGTCGGCTCCGCCTGTTCGATCTGCGTGATCCACCCCAACGTCAACCGCACAGTCGCACGACCTCGCGGGCGAGTTGCCCGAGCGGGCACGTGCGATCCACGCCGCCAAACTTGATGGCTTCGGCGGGCATTCCGAACACCACACAGCTCGATTCGTCCTGTGCGAGGTTGATGGCGCCGGCCTCCTTCATCTCCAACATGCCCCGCGCCCCGTCGTCCCCCATGCCGGTCATGATGACTCCAATGGCGTTCTTCCCCGCGTAGCGCGCCGTGGACCGGAAGAGGACGTCCACGGACGGACGATGGCGGCTGACGAGCGGACCGTCCCGGACTTCGACATAGTAGCGCGCGCCGCTGCGCTTGAGCAGCATGTGCCGGTTGCCGGGCGCGATGAGTGCCTGGCCGCGGAGGACGGAGTCGCCGTCGGCCGCCTCCTTGACGGTGACGGCGCAGAGGCTGTCCAGGCGCTGAGCGAAGCTGGCGGTGAATTTCTCGGGCATGTGTTGGACGATGACAATGCCCGGCGCGTCGGCAGGCATGGCCTCCAGAAAGACACGCAGCGCCTCGGTTCCACCCGTGGAGGCGCCCACGGCGACGATCCTCTCGGTGGTTTGAATCATCGCTCGCGAGGACGCCCTCGAGAGGATGGCATCGGCCGTGAGTTTGGTGGTCGCGATTGCCACGGGTTCCGGCGGGGGACGGTGTCCCTTTACCCGGACCTGCGCGGCTGATTTGACGGCGTCACAGATCCGGATCCGGGACTCCTCCAGGAACTGCTTCGTGCCCAACCTCGGTTTGGTGATGATCTCGACCGCCCCCTTTTCCAGGGCGGCGAGCGCGGTCTCCGAGCCCCGCTCGGTCAGACTCGAGCAGATGACGACCGGGATGGGCCGCTGGGCCATCAACCGGTCCAGGAACGTGAGTCCGTCCATGCGGGGCATCTCCACATCCAGCGTGATGACGTCAGGGGTCTCCTGCTTGATGCGCTCGACCGCGATGAAGGGATCGGCGGCGGTGGCCATGACTTCGATCTGGGGATCGCTTTCCAGGATCTCCGTCATCGTCTGGCGCACTACGGCGCTGTCGTCCACCACCAGGACGCGGATTTTGCTCATACCCTGTGCACCCTTTCCGCCGCACGCGAGAGGAGCTTGTGCAGCACCGCGCCGCTCTGAGTGTTGAAGATGATCTTGCAGCCACGTCGGCCAGCGACGCTTTCGGACTTGATACGGAAGCGCCCCTCTTGCAGCAGCTTCCGCGCGAGGGCGACATTGGAGTCACCGATGGACCGGTCAGCGTTGGGATCGCCGCCCAGGTCGATGACGTTGCCCCCCCCGAACATTTTGACATCCACCTCATCGGGCCCCAGTCCGAGTCGGGCGAATCTTTCGGCCATCTCCGGGATGACATGGCTCAAGTAGCGGAAGGGTTCGCCCGGGCCAGGGCCCGACACGTCCTGGCCGTGCGGTTCGGGGAGCAGCGCATGGCACATGGCAGCCAGGCGGAAGCGGGCGTTGAACATCGTCACGGCCACACACGATCCCAGCAGGGTGATGACCCATTGCGGCTCCTGTGTCACGAGCAACTCACCGGGCCGGAGGTGATACTGCGGAATGGAGGGGCCCGGGAGTTTCATGAGGACTTCCGATAGACTGCCGAACCGACACACGTCACCGGGATATTCAGTCCCGCCAGGGATTCCGAGTGACCTACAAACAGGTAGCCTCCAGGCACGAGATTGCGGCACAGTTTCTGGATCACCGCTTCCTGGGTCGGCTTGTCAAAATAGATCATCACGTTGCGAAAGAAGATGGCGTCGAACATGTCGGTCACATCGTAATGCGCGTCCATGAAGTTCAGCCGCTGAAAGCTGATCCTCCTGCGCAGTTCGGGGATGATCCGGACCTCGGCGCGGGACCGATCCTTGCTGCGCAACAGGTACTTCGCACGCATCGGCGGCGGCACGGGCTCGATGCGCACCGCCTCGTAGATCCCCGTCTTCGCGTGGTCGAGAACCTTGGTGGAGATGTCGGTGGCGAGGATGGAGAAATCGAAGTCGACTCGTCGTGATCCGTACTCCGCGAGGACCATGGTCAGCGTGTATGGCTCTTCCCCTGAGGAGCAGCCGGCACACCAGAGCTTCGGGCGCCATGAACGTTCACCGGCGCCATCGGCGCGGTTCGGATCGAGATTCGGCAATGCCGTCCGAACCAGGTACTCGAAGTGCTGCGGTTCACGGAAGAAGTCGGTCTTGTTGGTCGTGATCGCGTTGATGAAGTGGACGTGTTCCGCGCCGCCCTCGGGCGAGGCGAACAGGTGATCCTGATACTCATCGAGCGAGCCGAGTCCGAGCGCCCGCAGCCGGCATTGCAGACGACTCTGCATCATGGGCAGCTTGGCGTCCGACATCTTGATTCCCAACTCATCGGTGACGAACTCACAGAGGGCCTTGAATCCCGCCGGTGACAGGGCGGCGGAGGGGGGCGGTTCGTGAACGGACCTCACGGGGCACCGCCTGGAGTGGTCCCTGTGAGGGGGTGCGCCTGATTGCCGGCCGGATGGATTGGAGGTGCTGTTTTCATGGGAGGTTGGGAGGGGGGAATCCGGGGCCTCGGCGCCCGGGATTCCCCCGTGATCGGTCCTCCGCCCTGCGGTTCGAGCCGGATTCAGGCTGCGACCATCGCCGGTTCCGCCGCCGTCACCGTGGCCGTGCCATCCCGGGCCGCGAGTTCCCCCGAGGCAAATACGCGGTTCATGTCCAGGATGATGATGAATTCCTCACCCCGTTTGCCCATTCCGTGGATCAGCTCCGTGCGCCAACGCATCGCGATGCGCGGAGGCGGGTGGATCTGCCCAGGTTCCAGTTCGATGACCTCATGCACACTGTCGGCGATCCCGCCGACCACGGTCGTCTCGCCATCGAGTTCGAGTTCCAAGACGACGATGCGGCTGTTGACGGTGTCGGGTGTCGGCGGCAGGCCGAACTTGAGGCGGAGGTCCACCACCGGGATGGCCTTGCCGCGGACGTTGACCACACCCCGCATGTACTCCGGCGCGGTGGGCACCTTGGTGATCTGGGGCAGTTCCAGCACCTCGCGGACCTGCGCCACGTTGATGGCGAAGAGTTCGTTGCCCAGCCTGAAGGTGATGTACTGGGCGGTCTCGTTGATGATTGTACTCATGGATGCAACGGATGAACGGCCTAGTAGCTGGTGAAATCCTTGTCCTGAGCGTCGGCATGTCCATTCCCCGACTTGGATTCGAGCTCGATCAGGGAGCCGGCGGGTTTCATTCCGCGGGGCTTGGCGGCCAGCAGCGGTGCGGGGACCGGCTTCTTCCCCTCCGCAGCGGGCTTCGTCCGGGGGGCGGCAGCGACCGGGGCTGCGGTACGCCGGGCCGAGCCGGTGTCCATCTTGAAGAAGCTGATGGTGTGCTGCAATTGCTCGGCCTGGCTGGACAGCTCTTCGGCGGTCGAGGCCATTTCCTCCGAGGCGGAGGCGTTCTGCTGGATGACTTGATCAAGCTGCTGGATGGCCTTGTTGATCTGGCTGGCGCCGGTGTTCTGTTCGGAGCTGGCGGCGTTGATTTCCTGGACGAGCTCGGCGGTCTTGCGGATGTCGGGCACGAGCTTGGTCAGCATTTCGCCGGCGCCTGAGGCGACATTGACGCCGCTGGTGGCGAGTCTGGTAATCTCGGCGGCCGCACACTGGCTGCGCTCGGCGAGTTTGCGGACTTCGCTGGCGACGACGGCAAAACCCTTTCCGTGTTCACCGGCGCGGGCGGCCTCCACAGCAGCGTTGAGCGCGAGCAGGTCGGTTTTGCGTGCGATCTCCTCGATGATGTTGATCTTCTCGGCGATCTCCTTCATGGCCTTCACGGTCTGGGCGACGGCTTCGCCGCTGGACTTCGCATCCTCGGCTGCCTTGGAGGAGAGCTTGTCGGTCTGCTTGGCGTTGTCGGCGTTCTGTTGAATGCTGGAGGTCATTTCTTCCATGGATGAAGTGGTTTCTTCGGCGGAAGCGGCCTGTTCGGAAGCGCCTTGCGAGAGCTGTTGGGCGGTGGCGCTCATTTCCTGGCTGCCGGCACTGACATTGTCGGAAGCCTTGGAGACATCGGAGACGACGTTCCGGAGGTTCTTGACCATCTCGTTGAGGGATTCGAGCGTCAGACCGATCTCGTCCTTGTTCGTGATCTCGGCCGTCTGGGTGAGGTCGCCATCAGCCACAGACTTGGCGAGCTGGGTGGCGCGGTTCAGCGCTTTGATGATGTAGCTCAACAACCAGAGGGTGGTGCCCACTCCGACAAGGATCGCGGCGATCAACATGCCGATGAGGAGATTTCGTGCGGATGCGTAAACTTTGTCTGAAGCCTCCTTGGCGGCAGTCATTTCCTTGTTGTTCTTATCAATGATGAAATCGAGCACCACCTCCGAAGCATCACCGAGTTGGCGGCCCTTTCCAGCCGATAGATCGGCAGCCTCAACGTTGCTGTTTATCGTGGCGTCCTGCTGAACACGGGTGTGAATGGCAAAAAACTTTTCAAGAGCGGGGCGCAGTAAAGCGAGTTTGGCTTGTTCCGGCGGAGAAGCGGCCTTGTCGAGTTCAGCCAGGCGGGCATGCAATTGCGATTTCTGTTCGTCAGCCTGTTTGACTTGCGCGGCCATGAGCGCGGAGTCGGTCTCGATAATCAGGATCTTTTCCGCGCGGTGGATGAAGAGCAGATCCTGCCCGGCGCGAGCGGCGGTGATGGCGGCTTCCGCGGCCTCGGGCGAATCTTTTGCCCGTTTGAGGAAATCATCCTCCAGCTGGGTAAGAACGGAGGCAGCCGCCTCGAGTGCCGGGCGCGATTCAGTCCGGGAGAGAGCCTGGGCGCGGAGATTGGAATTGATCTGGCCAAGCGCGGACACCTTCTTGTTTGTCTCGATGAATTGGGTCCACAAGCCCTGGAACTCCTTCAGCTTCGCCTTCCCGGCATCGTCCGACAATCCATCGAGCTTCTGCCGACTTTCCTCCACGGAGCTCAAATAGCCTTCGATATTTGCTGCGTGACGAACCATTGCCTCGGTGTTTTCCTCGAGGATGATGTTTTTCTCCGCCCGGCTGGTCATCAGGAGCTGCTGTTTCATGTGCGTGGCCAACTGGACCCTGGCGACGTTGGAGTCCACAATGGTATTGAGTTGATCGTTGATTGCGCTGAGCTTTTGAATGCCCAGAAACGCGGAGACCGCGAGCATGGACAACACGAGGGTGAAGCCCAGGATGAGTTTGGCTTTGATGGTTAGTTTCATTGTTTGTTTTAGTTTGATGCACCCTGGGAACAGGGAGCATTTGTTGATTGATTGACCTTGGGAGTGGAACGGTCCAGAGTCTGGACCGAAGTGGCTGCGTCAGTCCCGTTACGCTGCGCATTGGCGGTGCGGACCAGTCCGCCTAAATCAAGGATGAGCGCGACGCGTCCATCGCCCATGATGGTCGCGCCGGAGACGAGTTCGATGCTGCGATAAAATTTGCCGAGGGATTGGATCACCGTCTGGTGGTTGCCCAACACGCGATCCACGACCAGACCGACGCGGTCCTCGCCGTGGCGGGCGATGACGACTTTCTCCACGTCGAGTTCCGTGCCATTGACGTTGAAGGCATCGCGGAGCCGGATGTAAGGCACTAGTTCGCCGCGGATGGCGACGACGTTGCGGCCATTGCTGCGGGTACGGTCGGCGCGCGGGAGTTCAACATTCTCGGTGACCACCGACATCGGGACGATGAACTGGTCGCGGCCGATCTCCACGAGCAACCCGTCAATGATGGCGAGCGTGAGCGGCAAGGTGAGGGTGAGCGCGGTGCCCTTGCCGACTTCGCTTGTCATGGCGACCTGCCCGCGCAGCGCCTCGAACTGTCGTTTGACGACGTCCATGCCCACGCCGCGACCGGAAACGCTGGTCAGTGTCCTGGCGGTGGAGAACCCGGGACGGGAGATCAGTTCAAACATTTCCCTATCGGAGAGCTTTGCGTCGGCGGCGATGAGCCCCTTTTCCACCGCCTTGGCACGAATGGCCTGGGGATCAAGACCCTGTCCGTCATCCGTGATGGTGATGACGACGTTCGAGCCGACGTGCGCGGCGGCGAGGCGGATGATTCCACGACGCGGTTTGCCGGCGGCGACGCGCGCTTCGGGCAATTCGATTCCGTGGCCGATGCTGTTACGGATGAGGTGGACCAACGGGTCGCCCAGTTGGTCGAGGACGGTTTTGTCCATTTCCGTCTCCTCGCCTTCGGTGACGAGGTTGATTTCCTTGCCGAGTTCGGCGGAGAGATCATGCACGAGCCGTTTGAAGCGGCTGAACGTAGCCCCGATCGGCATCATGCGAATGCCGAGGACGTTGTCGCGGAGTTCGTCGACGAGACGCTCCAGTTCTTCCACGGGACCGGCCAGATTGGGCACATTGGCGCGGGCGGCGACTTGGGACAGGCGCGACTGGTTCATGACCAGTTCGCCCACGAGGTTCACGAGGCGGTCAAGACGTTCGGCAGGGACGCGGACGCTGGACTCTTTGGTGGAAGGCTTTCGCGCGGGTGTTCCTGCCGCCGGGGATTCCAGCGCGCTCTTTTCACGCGCGACGTTGGCGGGTAGAACGGAGGCGGCAATCGGACTGGCAATGTTCGCCACGGGGACATCCTTTTGCTCGATCCTCAGTTCGCTGCCGTCTTCCACAAACATGAACACGTCTTTGATGGCGTTGAGCCCTTTGTTCGTGGCGAGCGTGATGTCCCACGCGAAATAGCAGTGGTCAGTTTGAAGTTGATCCAGTGCGGGCACGCGGGCGGCATTGGCCACGACCTGGCAATCGCCCAGCGCGCGCAGTTCGTTCAACAGCGCGATAGGATTCGAACCGGACACCATCAACTCTGGCGCGGGATCGAAACGGATTTGGTAAGTCTGGTGGGGCTGCGCATCGGCTGCGCCAGAAGCCGGCCTGGCATCACGGGCCACGGCAGGAGTTGGATCGCCGCTCGGCTCTGGCGCCACGGGCGGCAGCAGCGAGGCCAACGCGGCCACGATTTCCTCGCCGGCGGCGATGGGTGGCGCTTGATTGTTCTGCGCCGCCGCGAGCAGGGCCTTGATTTGATCCCGCGACCGCAGAATGAGGCTGATTAGTTCCTTGGAGACCGGGAGGTGGCCTTCCCGGGCCTGATCCAGAGCAGTTTCAACGTGGTGCGTGAAGGCCGCCATGGTGTCAAAGCCGAACATCGCGCCCGAACCCTTGAGCGTGTGGAACGCGCGGAACAGTTCGTTGATGAGATCGTCCGGCTTCCCGTTGGGAACGAGCTCGAGCGCAATCTCCTCGAT
>JBBQML010000042.1:0-13348 GCA_038328885.1 Verrucomicrobiota bacterium
CCTCGCTCTCCTGCTGCTGCTGCGTGATCGCGTAGCCGGCGGCGATGGCGAAGCCGCCCCAGCCCGATCCCAGGGGCTGCCGCCAGAGGCACTGCGGCGGATGTGCCTGCCAGTCCGGTCGCAGGCGTACTCCGGAGATCACGCCATCCCGGTGGGGGCCGAGGAACTGCGGAAACCCCGGCGGCTCGGTGGGCGAGGCCGTGGCGGACGACGCTACGGTGGGCTTCGAGGGAAGGGGGGCAGTGGAGCCCGCTGGGGTCTCCGCGTCGGCGTGCCCGGCGGGGCGGTTGGGAGGAGCGGGCGTGGGGGTGGGCGTGGCGGCGGCGCGAGCCCGCGCGGTCCAGCGGGGTTCGAGGATGGGGACCAGGTCGCCGGTGACGCCTTCGTAGCGGAACAGCGCGGCCGCCAGCGCGACCGCCCCGACCAGGCCACCCAGGATACTCCAGCGAGCCCGCCAGCGAAGGCGGGAGAAGAACATCACCCAGAGGAGCAGCAACCCGGCGCCGATCAGCAGCGCTACGCCGGTGCTCATCACCTGGGCCTGACGCTGCATCTCCGGGGCGTTCCAGATCAGGAAGAGCCGGATCCCGACACCGAGAAGGATGAGCACCGCCGGCCACCATCGCAGGTGCCTGGTTTGCGGGGGGGCGGAGGTCTCCGGGATGACGGCAAGACTCATGAGGACGCTTGGAAGAAGCCCCCCAGGACCCGGCGCAGGGCCTCGACCTCCGCCACGGTGTGTTCGGAGGAGACCGCGAAGCGAAAGAAGCGGTCGCAGGGTCCGTTGGGATAGCGGATGAGGGAAGGGTAGATGCCCGCGTCGAGCAGCGCTTTCTCGAGGCGTCGGTTGTCCCGTTCGGACGGCAGGGCAACCACGAAGGTCGGGGCCGGTCCCGCGGGCACGGCCAGGCCCGCGTCGCTGAAGGCCGCCCTGGCGTTCTGCACATTCGCCTCCAGGCGGGCGCGCCGGGCCGGACCCTCGCGCTCCAGGACGGTCAAGGCGGCGAGGGCGCCGGCCGCGATCGGGGGCGGGAGCACGGTGTTGCCGGTGAACAAACCGCTTCGCTCGAGGACGGCAGCACGCAGGGACCGGGGACCGAGCACCACCCCGCCATAGGCCCCCAACGCCTTGCTGAGCGTGCACGTCAGGACCACGCGACGAAGGGGAACCCCGGACCATTCGACCGTGCCGCGTCCGCGACGGCCGAGCACGCCCACGCCGTGGGCGTCGTCCACGAGAAGCGTATGGGGGGGGGGCACGACGTCGCACAAGTCCCGAATCGGCGCGGGATTTCCCGCCGGGGGAAAGAGGCCGTCGGTCAGGACGAGGGCCCGGGCGGCGCGCCCACAGCGCCGGAGGGCGGTGGCCAGCGATGCCGGGTCGCGGTGCAGGAACGGACGCGTGGGCAGACCGGTCAGGCGGGCGGCGTCGACGAGACAAGCGTGGGCTCGGGCATCGATGAGGACGTGGGTATGGTGGGCGGCGAGTGCCTGGGCGGCGACGAGCGGCGCGGCGTACCCGGAACTGGTCAGGGTGGCGGTCCCGCCGCGGAAGTAGCGGCCGAGGGCCTGCTCCAGTTCGCAGTAGATCGGGAGGTTGCCGGTGGTCAGGCGGGAGGCCGCGGCGTTGATCCCGGCGTTGCGGGCGGCCTCGGCCACGGCCGAGCGCACGGTTTCGTGCCACGACAGGCGGAAGTAGTCGCTGCCGGCGAAATAGCTCAGCCGCCGGCCGCGATGCCACACCCGGGTAATGTCGGTGGGTTCGAGGATCGGCGGCTCGCGCACGGCGGGATTCAGCCTGAGAACGGCGCTTCTAACCACGAAATCCGCCAACTCCGGTCTCGCCCGGACGCGGGTTTCCAGCGGATTTTCGGGCATGAACCTCCGGATCGACCCCGAGTTGCCCGAGCGGTTGGACTGGCGCATCGGCGTGGTAGGGGCGGGGTTCATCGTCAACGACTGCCACCTGGTTGCGTACCGGAAGGCCGGGTTCAACCCTGTGGCGATCGCGGCGCGGACCCTGGCGCGGGCCGAGGAGGCGGCACGGCGGCACGAGGTGTCCCGCGTGTACCCGACTCCGGAAGCCCTGCTGGATGACCCGACGATCGAGGTTCTCGACCTGGCGGTTCCCCCGGCAGCCCAGGTCCCGTTGATCAAGGCGGCCTGTCAGCGGAGGACCCTCAGGGGCATCCTGGCGCAGAAACCGCTGGGCGTGGACTACGCCGAGGCGGTGGAAGCGGTCCGCGCCTGCGAGGGGGCCGGCATCGTCCTTGGCGTGAACCAGAACATGCGGTACGACCCGAGTGTTCGCGCCGCCGGGGCGCTCCTTGCGGCGGGCCGGCTGGGGGAGCCGGTGCTGGCCAGCATCGACATGCGCGGCATTCCCCACTGGATGCCGTGGCAGCGGGATCTGGGCTGGGTGACCCTCCGGATCATGTCGATCCACCACCTCGACTGCTTCCGGGCCTGGTTCGGCGACCCCGAGCGGATCTATTGCAGTGTGCGCACGGACCCGCGCACGGCCTTCCCCCACACCGATGGCATTGCCGCCTACATCCTCGACTACGCCTCCGGCCTGCGGTGTGTCGGGCTGGACGACACGTGGACCGGCCCGGCGAAGGAGGGATGTCCAGCCGACCTCCGGATCCAGTGGCGGATCGAGGGCACCGACGGACTGGCGATGGGGGACATTGGTTGGTGCCGGGATCCTTACACCACCCCGAGCACCCTTCGCTGGGCGGTGAAGGGAGATGCCGGGTTCCGGGAACCGCGCTGGGACAAGGCCTGGTTTCCCGACGCTTTCGTGGGGACGATGGCCCAACTCCTGGTGGCGTTGGAACGAGGAACGGAGCCGGAGATCGGAGGGCGCGACAATCTGCAGACGATGGCGTTGGTCGAGGCGGCCTATCGAAGCGTGGCGGAGCGGCGCGCCGTGGCGCCGTCCGAAATCACCGGCGTGCAGAAGCCGGGAGGATCGTGAGGTCGGCCAGCAGTCCCCGGTGCGGCGGGCGGATCGCCATGGAGGCCCGCCATGGAGGCCCGTTACGCAGACGGTTATGGAGGAACCCACGCGCCGGCAATTGGTAGCTTCAGGGCATCGGCGCCTGGGGGACTTCTGCGGGCATGCCAGGGATCGGGGGGAGGCGGATCCCGACGGACTGGGCCGCTTCGCGCTGCTGGAGGAGCACTTGGTACTGCGTCTCGGTTGGGATGTGCGGCACGGCCATGGTCGTGTCGGTGCGGACCGGTCGGTTGGGGAGGTTGCCACCGAGGTTCACACTTGGGTTGGGGACCGTGTTTCCCAGCCCGGGGGTGAGGACATTCCCCCCCGTTCCGAATCCCGCGTTGCCCGCTCCCACGTTGCCGGCACTGGCACGGTTTGGGTTGCGGGAAAACACGATCGGTTCCGATCCACTGGGAGTGGCGGCGGTCGGCGTGGGCAGCACTCCACCACCCGCGGGGAACACCGTGTTGATCGTGGCCCCGGGGCGGATGATCCCTCCGGGCCTGCCGGGAGCGGTGATGGTGCCCGGCTTGGGAGGGGTGGCGATGGCCACGCTCTTCACGCCGTGTTCCTTGAAATTCAGGGTCGCCTCCACTCCCCCGTTCACGACGCGGACGGTTCCCTGCTTGATGTCGATTTCCCGCACCTCGAGGCCGCTACGGTGGAGGACCTGCCCGTTCTCGCGGTTGTCGGTGAGGGTTGGGTACAGGAACTGTCCGGCATGATCGGCGTCCGGGATCATCAGGTAGGCGTAAGGGACGCCGCGGATCTTGGCGAGGCCGGCGAGCTTGACGTCGATCTTGACGGGTTCCGGCGCCACCGGGGGATTGGTGGGGGGCGGCGGGGGTGGCAACGGCTCGCGGAGGCGGAAGGCATTGCGTGCCACGATCGTGCGGTAGGGGTTGTCCGAGTGTTTCTCCGGCGAACCCGAAGGCTCAAGCCGGGCCTCGGCCTCCGTGGGTTCCTGCTCGGCCACTGGCGCGGTGTCCGTGTCCGCCGGGGTCAGCAGATCCGTGGTTTCGGCCGGCAGGCAGGGGGCGGTGAAGCACCAGACGGCCATCAATCCGCGGCCCAGGGCGCGGTTCCATGAGATGTCAGCGATCAGTCGCACGTGAGGTTAAACAATGCGTTTCCGGTTCGGTTGCGCGGCGGATGCAACTCTGTGCCCCGGATTCGCTCCCACGCAACCGTGTTTCGGGGCCCGCCCGTGCCCGCGTTGGATCAGTTCCCGAGCCCGAGCTTGCGGGCCTGCTCGGCGACGGTCTGGCCGTGCGAGGTGGGTTGTACCGCCGTGTCGATCTGCGCAATACGCCCGTCTTTGCCGATGTAGAAGGTCCACCGGGAGGCCAACCCGTTCGCGTTGAGCACCCCGTAGGCCTTGGCGGTCGCCTTGCCGGGGTCGCTCAGGATGGGGAAGTTGAGTTCGAGCGACTTCGCGAACTCCTTGTTGGCGGCGAGGTCGTCGACGCTAATCGCGAAGAGCGCGACGCCGGTCTTCGAAATGTCGGTACCGGCGTCCCGCAAGGCCTTGCACTCGGCGGTGCAACCGCCCGTGAACGCCTTGGGGTACCAGGCGAGAACCACGCCCTGCTTGCCCTTGAAGTCGGCGAGTCGATAGACCCTGCCGTCGGTGCCGGGCAGACTGAAGTCGGGGGCAGCGTCACCCACCTTGGGGGCGGCCGCGGCGGAAAGGGCCAGGGTCCAGGCGGCAAGGAGAGTCAGGGCGAGGGAGCGTTTCATGGGGAGGGTCGTGTGTCGTGCGTCGTGCGTCGTGGGCGGCGACGGCGCGCTGGGTTCTTCCTTAGATCATCAGGAGCTTCGTGCAGTCGCAAGGACGGCTTGCTCAAGTGATGCTTCGACGCCGGCACCGGCGGCGGGCTTCAAAGGGATTCCTGCCGGCTTGCAGCACCGGGTGGGGCGGGGCCCTCCAAACCGGAGTTCCGCTCCGTCCGGCGCTATTTCAAGCGGTCGAAGTTCCTCTGCAGGATCTGCCAGGGCTTGAGGTCCTTCACCTTGGTCTGGGCCGCGGCGATGATCCCCTGTTCGAGGGCGTTCTTCGTCGGCCGGCTGACGCGATGGAAGATGCCGAAGTAGCCGGGAAATGGCTCACCCGCGAGTTTGTAGGCGGCGAGTTCGTCGGTGACGTCATGGTCCTTGGGGATCTCCAGGAATTGGCCGCCCTTGCGCGGGTTGGAGGCATCGAAGGCGCCGGGATAGAACTCGACGCACTCGCTCAGGCACTGGATGAAGCTGAAGCCGTCGTGGTCCAGAGCGGCCTCCATCATCTGCAGCAAGTGGTTCGGGTTGGTGTGGGTGGTGCGGGCGACGAAGGTGGCCCCGGCGGCGAGAGCCTGCTTGATGGGGTTGATCGGTTGGTCCACGGCACCCCAGATGTCGGTCTTGCTCTTGAACCCGATGGGCGAGGTCGGGGAGGTCTGCTTCTTGGTGAGCCCGTAGACCCAGTTGTCCATCACCACCAGGGTCAGCTTGATATTCTTGCGGGCCGTGTGGGTGAAGTGGTTGCCGCCGATGGAGAAGGCGTCGCCGTCACCGCTGAAGGCAAACACGTGAAGGTCGGGGCGGCTCAGGGAGATGCCGCTGGCGAAGGGCAGGGCCCGTCCATGGATGAAGTGGGCGCCATGCGCCTGCACGAAATACGGGAACCGGCTGGAGCAGCCGATGCCGGCCACGGTGGTGACCTTCTCGTGCCAGATCTTCCGCTTCTCGATCAGCTTGTAGTAGAGGGCCAGCACGGAGAAATCGCCGCAACCGGGGCACCAGGTCGGGTGGTCCCCGGCGATTTCCTTCCGGGTGACGGCCTTGCGTTCGCCCGCGGCGGGCGCCGGGTTGGGAGTCGGGTTGGGCGCCGGGTTGGGCGAGGGCAACGGCAGGGGGGCGCTGGGGGGCGGTGTCTCGATCGAGATCGGCTGGCTCATGGAATCAAAGGGGATGCGGAGGTGGGGGCGTGGGATGGGGTTGGGCGCGGGTCAGTGGCCGTTGTTGCGCGTCGCGGCGGCGAGTCGGTCCCGGACGTGGTCCAGAATCTCGCGGACCTTCCAGGTGAGGCCGTCCGACTTGTTGAGTCCTTCGATGCGCGGGTCGCAGAAGCGGGCGCGCAAGAGCGCCCCGAGCTGGCCGTAGCCGTACAGTCCGCTGTCGTTCATCTCGACCACGAAGACGTGGCGGAACCGCATCAGCACGTGATCGAGCCCGTTGGGCAGGGGGTTGAGGTGCTTGAGGTGGAGGGCGGAGTAGGAGAGGCTCTCCTTTCGGGCCCGGATCACGGCCTCGCGGATCGGGCCTTGGGTGGATCCCCAGCCCACGAGCAGCACATCGCCATCCGGGGCCCCGAAGACCTCGGGGAGAGGGACCTCGGCGGCCAGGGCCACGAGCTTGTTGCGACGTTTCGCCGTCATCGCCTGGTGCAACTTGGGCGAGCCGGTCGGGTGGCCCAGTTCGTCGTGTTCGAGTCCCGTCACCACCGGGTACCTGCCGCTCAGGATCCGGGTGCCGGGGGCGACGTGGTGGGAGCGGCCGTCGGGGGCTGCCAGATCGTAGGGTATGTGGTCCGCCACCGGGCTGAGGTCCGGCGAGATGTCCTGGCAGACCGCCTGCAGCTTCGGTTCCTCGAAGGCCTCGATCCGCGTGGCGATCGCCTGGTCGGTGAGGAGAACCACGGGCACCCCGTACTTTCGGGCGATGTTCACCGCCTCGATCGTGGTGTAGAAGCAGTCCTCGACGTTCGCCGGGGCGATGACCACGCGCGGGCTGTCGCCGTGGCCGCCGAAGCAGGCGATGTTCAGGTCGCTTTGCTCGACATTGGTCGGCATGCCGGTCGAGGGCCCGCCGCGTTGGACGTCGATGATGACGAGGGGCATTTCCGCCATGACGCCCCAGCCGATGGCCTCGGTCTTCAGGGCGATGCCGGGGCCGCTGGAGCCGGTGATGGCGACGCCGCCGGCGTAGCTGGCGCCCAGCGCCATGGAGATCGAAGCGATCTCATCCTCGCACTGGATGAACGAACCGCCGTACTTCGGCAGTTCGCGACGGAGAAGTTCCATCACGTCCGTCCACGGCGTGATCGGGTAGCCGGCTCCGAAGCGGACGCCGGCGGCGATGGCGCCATACCCGATGGCTTCGTTGCCGTTCATCACCACCTGGTGGCCTGAGCGTTTCTGGCCTTCGATGAAGCGGAAGAGCTCGACGACGTTGTCCAGTTGGAAGCTGTACCCCGCGTGGAAGGCGCTCACCGCATTCTGCGCCACACTGGGGTCCTTGCCGGTGAACTTCTCCGAGATCAGGGCCTCGAGTTTGCCGACGTTCAGATGGAACATCCGGGCGATCAGGCCCAGGGCGAACACGTTCTTGCCCTTCTCCCGGCCGACGCCCCCGATGGCTTCCACGGTGCGACCGGAGATAGGCACGGCGATGTGGTGATAGGCAGCCTTGGCGTCCGCGGCGGGTTCCACGTGATCCTCGTCGTACACCACGATGCCCCCCTTCTTCAGGGAACTCAGGTGTTCGTCGTAGGAATGCTGGTAGAAGGCGAGCAACACGTCCGCCTCATCCCCCGAACTCAGCACCTCCCCCGATCCGATCCGGACCTGGAAAATCGAGGGCCCTCCCGAGATCGTCGAGGGGATGGTCATGAACGTCATGACCTCCTGCTCGCTGCGGCCAGCGAGGCGCGCCAGGAAGCCGCCGATGGCTTGGATGCCGTCCTGCGAGTTGCCGGCGATGCGGATGACGGCTTCCGGGATATCGGAGATGCGCAGGGCGGGAGGAAGGGACGCTGGCGTGGCTTGATCACTCATCGATTGAAAGCGGTGGCCGTGCCTCGGCGACACTCGTTGAGCAGAAAGTCTCCGGGAAACGGAAGAGCTAGCTTATGCAGGTCGGGGGAGGTGTCAATTTGCTTGGGGCCGCCAACCCCCGAGGTGCGGGGCAAGAACCTCCTGCCAGCGCGCATAGCCGGCCGCGTTCAGATGCAGGTGGTCGGAGGCAAAATAGCGGGGGTCGGGCGCACCCTCGGCGTCCAGCAGGGGCGTCGCCACCTCCAGGAAGTCCACCCGCTGATGCCACCGTGCCACCCGCCGGAGGCGCTGGTTGGCGTCCTGTTGCGCGGGGAGCAGTTTGCTCCGGGAGGGGCTGGGTTTGACCGCCAGGCAGCCGATTCGCGTCGCCGGGAGTGCGGTGCGAATCCGCTCCATCAAACGCCGAAAGTCCGCCTCCACCACCTCCGGGCTCTTTCCCGCGGCCAGGTCGTTGTCGCCGCCGTAGAGCAGCACCAGGCCGGGCCGGAGCGGCACCACCACGCGGTCCACGAAGTCGATCAGGTCGCTGAACTGCGAACCGCCGAAGCCGAAATTGACGACCCGGTGGGGCGCGAGCGCGGCCCCGGCGTTCGTCCACATCCGGAAACTTGAGCTGCCGTAGAGGACCACGAGGTCGGACCCCGGGGGAATCGCCCGGCCCCTGACTTCGAGGGCCGCGATCTCCCGTTCCCAACGGTTGGTCGTGGTCGTGGTCGTGGTCGTGGCCGGGGCCGGGGCCGGGGCCGTGGCCGGGGCCGTGGCCGGGGCCGGGGCCGGGGTCGCGGCGAGGGCGGGCAGGGAGCCAGCGGTCGCGAGAAGCCACACCCACGCCAGGCGCCGAAGAAGCGAGGACATGCGGCAAGGCTACCCGGAGGCCGGGCGCGGGGAAACCTTCCGCTTGGGCGGCGTCCGCGGCCCGCACCGGCAACCTGGGGATGCACTGCGGGGAACCGCGCCTGGTGGGAGGATTTGCCACGGTGTAACCGCTGGCCCATGGTTTGCCGAGCGGACGGTGGAGAGGTGAGCGGTTTCCCATTCGATGAACCAGATTGCCTTCGAGATCGTCGTCATTTTTGTGCTGCTGCTCGCGAACGGGGTGTTTGCGATGGCCGAGATTGCGGTCGTGTCGGCTCGGAAGGCCCGGTTGCGCGGGTTGGCGGCACGTGGCAACGCCAACGCCAAGGCTGCCCTGGACCTGGCGGAGTCCCCCAACCGCTTCCTCTCCACGGTTCAGATTGGCATCACCCTGGTGGGCATATTCGCCGGCGCTTTTGGCGGCGCCAACCTTACCGCCAGGTTGGCGCCGTGGATTGCCCAGGTGGGATTCCTCGCGCCGTACGCGGACAAGCTGGCCCTCGGGATCGTGGTGGGGGTGATCACTTACTTCTCGCTGGTGATGGGCGAGTTGGTCCCCAAACGGTTCGGCCTGAGCGCGCCGGAGGCGATTGCGATGGCGGTTGCCCGGCCGATGAACTGGCTCTCGCGGGCCGCCGGGCCGTTGGTGAGCTTTCTGAGTGTTTCCACCGAGGCGCTGCTGCGGTTGCTGGGTTTCAAGCCCGGGAAGGAGGTCGCGGTGACGGAGGAGGAGGTGCGGGGGATGATGCAGGAGGGCGTCCGCGCGGGAGCCTTCAACCGGATCGAGAGCCATATCGTCCACAGCGCACTCGAGTTGGATCAACTGCCGGTGCGCGAGATCATGACGCCGCGGCCGAAAATCATCTGGCTCAACCAGCAGGATCTCCACGAGCAGATCTGGCACAAGATCGTCGTCAGCCGCCATTCCCACTTCCCGGTCTATTCCACCAACCGCGACCACGTTGTCGGCACTGTTTCGGTGAAGGCCATCTACGCCAACCTGGCCGCGGGCGCCCCGGTGAACTTCGGGGACCTGATGACCCCCTCCGTCGTCGTCCCCGAGACCCAGTTGGTCCTTCAGCTCGTCGAGACGTTCAAGCAGACCGGCAAGCACATCGCGATGGTGACCGACGAGTTTGGCAGCATCGTGGGGTTGGTCACCCTGAATGACGTGGTGGAAGCCCTGGTGGGCGAGTTCGCGTCGTCGGATGAGCGCGCGCGACCCGAGGCCCGAAAGCGGGACGACGGCTCCTGGCTGATCGACGCGACGATCGACCTGGAGTCGGTGGAGCGCGCGGTCCCCGGGTTGCGGCTCGGGGGGCCGGATACCACCGAATACCAGACCTTGGCGGGGTTTCTACTGAAGGAGTTCGGGCGTGTGCCGAAGGAGGGCGAGATGGTCACGACCCAGGGCTACGTGTTCGAGGTGCTCGACATGGACGCCCACCGGATCGACAAGGTGCTGGTGCTGCCGGCCGCGGTGGCGTCGGCCACGCCAGCCAGGCCCGTCGCGCCGTCCGTGTGACAGCTCCCCCCCGGCGGTTCGGTTCCATTCCGTGAGGCGAGCTCGCCCTATCGAGAAGGCTTTCCATGAAGGCGGAAGAGCTGGATAGACTGTTCGACCATGGGGAGGAAGACATCCTCCCTCATCTTGACCTTGCCCAGGCCGTGCGTCCCGGTCATGCGGCGAAGCGTGTGAATGTCGACTTTCCGCAATGGATGTTGGCGCGGCTGGACCTGGAGGCGGACTGGTTGGGAGTGCCTAGGCTGTACCGGTTCGAGGGGAGCAGACACGACTTCATCCGCCGAGTTCGGAAGGAGTCTGGTCGGTGATCAGGCGGGTGATGGTGAACGCGAGGTCCAGGGCGCGCTTGGCCGCCTCCCCGGTGACGAGGGGCGTGCCCTCCTCCTTGACGCACCGCACGAAGGAACGCAGCTCCAGTTTCAGGGGTTCCTCTTTGTCGATGGGCACCGGTTCGCGGACGATCTTCCTGCCCCCGTATTCCACCACGATCGAGGAGTCGCGGGCGAGGAGGAGTTTGCGGAGCAGGGAGCTTTCCTTCTCCTCGCCGCGCGCCAGGCGGAGCACGTAGCCGGTCTGGGCTCGGTAGTCGAGGGACACATAGGAGGGCTGGGGGCCGCCGGAGAACACGCGGATCTTGCGCAGGCGCTCGGTGCTGACGCGGCTGGCGGTCAGGTTGGCGATGCATCCATTGGCGAAGCGCAGGCGGGCATTGGCGATGTCCTCGCTCCGACTGAGCACCGGGATGCCCACGGCGTCGACGCCCACCACCGGTGAGTCCACGAAGGCGAGGACGATGTCGAGGTCGTGGATCATCAGATCCAGCACCACCCCGATGTCGGTCGAGCGGGCGGGGTAGGGCGAGAGCCGGTGTGCCTCGATGAAGCGCGGTTCCTTGGCCACCTCCTGCAGGCGGGTGAAGACCGGGTTGAACCGTTCCACATGGCCGACCTGCAGGACGCAGCGCCGTGCGCGGGCCAGCTCAATGAGGGCGGTCGCGTCCGCGGCGTTGTCGGTCATCGGCTTCTCCACGAGCACGTGTCGCCCATGCTCCAAGAGGGCGCGGGCAGTGGCGAAATGCGTGGAGGTCGGGGTGACGATGCTGCAGGCATCGGCCGTGGCGGCCACCTGCGCGAGGCTGGTGAGGACAGGGACGTGGAAGCGTTCGGCGACGGTGCGAGCGGCCTCCGGGGAGATGTCGTGGACGCCGGCGAAGGAGACCTCGCCGGTGGCGGCCATGTCGGCGTAGATGCGGGCGTGTTCCTGGCCGAGAGAACCGGTGCCGATGACGGCGACCCTGAGCGGAGACTGCATCGTGGGCAAAGGATACCGAACCCGGGCGGCGGCACAATGCGCCACCGTGGCGTTTGACTGTCCCTGGTCCGGGGCTCAGGGTTTCCTGACTGGGTTATGGCAGACGCTCCCAAGAGTACGAGGAAGCCGCTCCGGGCGCTGATCATCGAGGACTCGGAATTCGACGCGAAGGTGATGGTGCAGGCGCTTCGCACCGGGGGTTACGACGTCCAGTGGCGGCGGGTGGAGACCGGCAGCGGGATGGAGGCGGCGCTGGTGGCGCAGGCATGGGATGTCATCCTGGCGGACTACAACGTCCCCGAGTTCAACGCGCTCCAGGCGCTACGCGTGCTGCAGTTGGCCGGGCTGGATGTGCCGTTTCTCATCGTCTCGGGCGGGATCGGTGAGGACGTCGCGGTCGACGCCATGAAGGCCGGGGCGCACGACTACGTGATGAAGGGCAACCCGGCGCGGTTGCTGCCCGCGGTGGACCGCGAGTTGGGCGACGCCGAGGTACGGCGTCGGCGTCGCGAGGCCGAGGCCAAGCTGAGGGATAGCGAACTGCGCTACCGGAGCCTTTGGGAGACGTCACCTGATGCGTTGCTCTTCTGTGATGCTGCGGGGGTGATCGGGTTTGCGAACCCGGCGGCGGAGGTGGTGTTCGGCCATCCGATGGCGTTGCTCACGGGCCTGGACCTCTCCCGGTTGGAGCCGGTCGGGGAGCCGGGCGGATTGCGGTGCGCCCTCGCGGCGGCGAAGGCGGAGGCGCGGGGTCTGCCGGCGATCACGGCGGCGGGGGAGTCGGCGGATCCGGCCACGGCTGCAGCCCTGCCGGGTGGCGGGCCGAAGCTGCCGGTGGAAGGCCCGGCGTTGCGCCAGGACGGCAGTGAGATCCTGGTCGAGGTGACGTCCAGCCGGCTCGATCTGCCCGACCAGCCGTGGTTCGTCCTGTTCGCTCGCGACATCACCGAGAAGCGGCGCATCGAGGCCGACCTGCGTGCGAAGGAGGAGCAGATGCGGGCGGCACGGGAGATTCAGCAGCGCCTGTTTCCCAAGGCGGCACCCTTGGTGCTCGGGTACGACATCGCGGGCACCTCGGTGCCGGCGGACGCGACCGGCGGGGATTACTACGATTTCCTGTCGATGAAGGATGGGTGCCTCGGGTTGGTCGTCGCCGACGTGAGTGGCCATGGCCTGGGGCCGAGCCTGCTGATGGTGGAGACGCGGGCCTTGCTGCGGGTGGTGGCGCGCAGCCGGTCCGATCCCGGGGAGATTCTGGTGCGCGCCAACCGGGTGATTGCGGAGGACGTCGGGCTCGATTACGTGACCGTGCTGCTGGTGCGGCTGGATCCGCGCACGGGGGAGGTAATCCACGCGAGCGCGGGCCATCCGCCGGGGCTGGTCTTCGGCGCGGATGGTCAGGTGAAGATGCAACTGCGTCGGACAGGTCGTCCGCTGGGATTCGTCAAGGGGCCTGCGCAGGTCTCGGCTCCGCCGCTCTTCCTCGTTCCCGGTGACATCCTGCTGATGTACAGCGACGGCATCCTGGAGGCGCATCGGCCGGATGGACCGGACGGGGTGGGTGAGCCGTTCGGGGCCGGGCGCATCGCCGAGACGGTGAGGCAGCATGCCCACTTGAGCGCGGAGGAGATCATTCAGGCGCTCTGCGAGGCGGGGAAGACGTACGCGGCGCCGGTGCCGCTGGAAGATGATCTCACCCTGCTGGTCGTGAAGGTCCTGTGAGCCGGGTGGGGATCTTCCGCCAGATGTACCAGGCGCCGAACCCGGCCGCGGCCGCGGTCAGCAGCGCGAGGAAACCGTTCGGGAGGGCGATGGCGCTCGCCGCGACGCCGACGGCCA
>JBBQML010000043.1:0-13323 GCA_038328885.1 Verrucomicrobiota bacterium
CCTCCTCGTGAGCGGAACCGCCTCGACTCCCGCCCCCCAGACGAGATTCCCCGCCGCCACTGCCGTGCCGTCACGGAACGTCACGCACCCGGCCTGGATGTCGGCCACCGGGGTGTTGAGTCGCACCTCGACACCCAGCCCGGTGAGCTGGGCGAGGGCGCTCTCCGAGAGCGCGGGAGGCAGGTGGGACAACAGGCGGGGCCCGCCTTCGACCAGGATCACCCGCGCTTGGGTTGGGTCGACGCGGCGGAAGTCCCGGCGAAGCACATGGCGGGCCAACTCCGCGAAGGCGCCGGCCAATTCGACACCCGTGGGCCCTCCCCCGACCACAACCACCGTCATCAGGCGCTGCTGCTCGCCAGGATCCCGCTCGTTCTCCGCCCGCTCGAACGCGAGCAACACGTCGCGGCGGATGCGCAAGGCGTCGTCCAGCGACTTCAAACCCGGTGCGTGCTGTTCCCACTCCGGGTGTCCGAAGTAGCTGGTCACTCCCCCTAGGGCGACGACGAGGTAGTCGTAGTCGTGGGTCTCGTGGGCGCACCGCACCCGGCGGTCGGCGAGTTCGAAGTCCCGGACCTCATCGAGGAGGACCGTGAGGTTGCGTTGGTGCGCGAAGATGGAACGGACGGGTTCGGCGATGTGGGGGGCCGAGAGCCCGGCCGTGGCCACCTGGTAGAGCAGGGGTTGGAAAAGGTGGTGGTTCTGTCGATCGATCAGAGTGATCCGAGCCTCGGCATGGCGAAGCGCCTTGCACAGACTGACCCCACCGAAGCCGGCACCCAGGACGAGAATGTGCGGAGAACGCCGTTCCATGCCGTTCATGGTGCCTCAACTTGCGGTCTGCGCCAAAGGACGGCTCCCGGCGGCGCGGTTCTGTGGGGGAACGGGGAACCTCGAAGGGCAGGGGACGATCAGGTCCGCCCCCCGCGCCGGGGGTGTTCCGCACGGGTGCGGCGTCAGGATTCAGTCCAGTCCTGCGCGTTGCCGCATCAGGACCACCGGGTTTTGCGTGTCCAACAGCCGCCAACCGGCGGGGGTGGCGAGTTCGGCGGCGAGCCTCTCGAACCCTTGGGTGACCCAGGTCAGGCCGATCCAGGCGGGCCAGGACCGTCCGCGAGTCTGGTCAGCAGGCGGGCAACAAGGGGTTTTCATGGTTGGCTGCGCGTTCGATTGGTTTGTCTCCACACTGGGGGGAGCGAGATTCGCGCCCGAATCGGATCATCTGTTTTACTCCGGGCCAGTCTTCCCGTGCTGGCGGATTTTCCTCGCGGGACCGCGCAGCCTCGGTGTTCGACGTCCTCACCGCGATCGCAACCACGCCCCCGCCCTTCCTGCGCGACGTGGCGCTCGGGGTGCCGGAGGACCTGCAGGCGATCACCCTCGCCTTCCTGGCATTCCTCTACCTTGTGCGCGCGCCGCGCGCCGGGTCGCCCGGCCCATCCTCCGATTTCAGGTCGCGGAACAGCCAGGCGCGCGAATAGGCCCAGTAACACTTCGCCGTCGGCTCGTAGACCCCCAGGACCCCCGCGGCTTCCGGGATGGTCAGGCCGGTGAAGTAGCGCAGTTTGACCAGTTCGGCCTTGATCGCGTCATGCGCCGCCAGCCGGTCCAGCGCCTCGTTCAGCGCGAGCAGCCGATCATCCGGGTCGGCGTTTCCCCCGGGCAGGTCGGCGAGTTCCTGGGAGTCCAGCCGCAACCAGCCTCCGCCATGGCGCGCTGCACGCTTGCGACGCGCATTGTCCACGAGAATGCGTCGCATCGCCTCCGCGGCGGTGGCGAGGAAATGGCCTTGGCCCTGCCAGGCCTCGGTACGACCCGCCTGAATCTTCAACCACGCCTCGTGCACGTGTGCCGTTGCCTGCAGTGTCTGGCCGCGCGGTTCCGTCGCCAGCCGCCTCACGGCCAGCGCCCGCAGGTCGTCGTAGACCATCGACAAGTGCTTACTGGCCTGCACCGCCTCGGCGGGTGCCGTCGATCCGGGACGCTGGCGGGCTTCCGTCATCCGCGATTCTCGGGCTCGATGTCCAGCAGGCCGGCATCGGTCAGACGCTTGACCTCCGCCGTGTAGCCCTGTCGGAAGGTCAGGTACTTCAACCGGTAGCCGAGCTCCATCGTGAGCCGGCGGTTGGAGATCTTCCGGTTTGTCAGCGCCTGGATCCGCGCGGGATCGCTCTCGGCCGGGCCAAACGGAGGCAGCCATTTTCCCAGCGTCTCGGCGAGCCAGGTGTAGAAATGGATCTCGGTTACCGGTTCCTGGTCCACGACATTGTAAACCTCACCCGGGCGGCCGTTCTTGAGGGCGGCGAGGATGGCCCCCACCACGTCATCGCGGTGGACCATATTCATGAGGCGCTGACCCTGTCCCGGCAGGCGCACCTCGTTGGCGGCGAACTGCTGGAGTCGGTGGGTTCGCTCCGGGCCGTAGATGCCTGCGACCCGCAGGACCACGGCTGGGAACCCCTTTCGCGCGGCTGCTAGCAGCACGCCCTCCGCCTCCAGCAACACCCGGCCCGTGGGTGTGGCGGGCTCGGTGTGGCTGGTTTCCTTCACCACCGACCCGTCCCGCTGGCCGTACACGGCGGTGCTGCTCGTATAAACAAACCTCGTCGGCGGCTCGGCTGCGAACTCCGCCAGCACGTGCCGCAAACCGTCCACGTAGACTGCGCGGTAGCCCTCGGCCCCGGCAGCCCGACCCACGGCGGCGGTGAACACGACTCCGTCGAATCGGCCGGTCGGTCGACGGAACCCCGGTTGGGAGACATCCGCGATGCATGCCTCCACGCCGGTGGCGGCTAGTTGGGCCATCCCTTCGGCGGAGCGCCGCAGACCCACCACGGCATGTCCCTGCTGCAGTAGTTCCCTCGCCAGGCATGAGCCGACATAACCACAGCCGACGATCAGGTAGCGCATCAGGGCGTGAATCTAGCCCAAGTGCGTCAGTGGGTGGGAGGGTTATCCACGCCGTCCATGGGGTCAGATCTAAATTGTTGACTATTAGACCTGGTGCCGGCCTCAGAATGACAAACATTTAGATTTGACCCAACAGGGCTTACCGCTCTCGAAGCCGCCATCGACAACCGCCTCCAGTTCGAGTCTCTCGCTCAGGGCTTCATCGACCTCACCGTCGAGCACACCCGGCAGAACCGCTTCCCCGATTCCCTAAAAAAAAGCTCTCCCGTGCCTCCTCGCCCAAGAAGCCGAGATCTCCGACTTGATGGCGAGGTTCTCCGCCCAGACCCCCTCGGGCGAGGCGGTGCAGCAGCTTGAGATATTGATCCGCACCGCGATCTTCAAACCCGCCTCCGACCTCGTCGGCTTCCTGCTCCAGCAGGCGGCCGAGCGCATCGATCGCACTTATCAGCCCAAGCCGGGAGAGCATTTCAAGGGTCGGCAGGTGCTCGATGTCCAATGCCTCTTTGGCTCCTTCGCGATTGCTCGCGACTACTACTACGATCCGCGTCGCAAGAAGGGGCACTTTCCCGCTGATGCCGCCCTGGGTCTGGAGACCGCGTATACCCCGGCCCTGGCGCGGTTGATGTGTTTGGAAGGCGCCGACGAATCCGGTTTCGACAAGGCCGAACGCCACCTCGCCGAAACCGGCGGCATCCACGTTTCGGCGCGCCAAATCCAGCGGGTGGTCCAACGCGTCGGAGCCTCAGCCCAGGCGTGGCAGGAACGGGAGGGGCCATTGGGCTCGACCGACGCTTCCATTCTCTACGTCAGCGGCGACGGCACCGGTATTCCCATGCGCAAGGAAGTCCTGGCCGGCCGGCGCGGAAAGCAGCCCGACGGCTCGGCCAAGACCGCCCAAGTGTATCTGGGCTGCGTGTTCACCCAGCACGGCTGCGATGCCGAGGGCCACCCGATCCGGGACCACGAATCGACCACCTAGGTCTCCAGCCTCGAGTCGATGGACCAGTTCGGACCGATCCTGCGCCGGGAAGCGCTACGTCGGGGGATGGGCGCAGCCAAGCAGGTGGTGCTGCTGATCGACGGAGCCGCCGGTCTGGAGCGCATGGGGCGCGAATGCTTCAAGGACGCCATACAGATCGTCGACTTCTTCCACGCCATGGAACATGCGGGGCACAGTCCTGGAAGCGCTGATCGGCAAGGATCATTCCGACTACAAGGCCCGGCTTCGTCGCTGGGCCAAGCGACTGCTGCGCGAGGGAGTTCGGGGCCTGATCGACCAGAGCCGACGGGAGTCACGAGGCCGACCCGAGGGGGCCGCGGTCGGCTCCGCCCTCGGCTACTTCGCGAACAACGTCGAGCGCATGCAGTACGGCACCTTCCGCAGGCAGGGGTTCTTCATCGGCTCGGGGGTCGTCGAAGCCGGCTGCAAAACGGTCATCGGGGCGCGCTGCAAACAATCCGGCATGCGGTGGTCCGAACCCGGGGCCGAGAACATCCTCGCTCTGCGCTGCATTCACGGTAGCCGGCGCACTTCGGAGTTCTGGAAACACCGGCTCAATCACCACACCGCCCGCAACGACTCCCTCGCTCTGACCGAGTAGTGAAGTTTTTTGTCCGGCACCCGGTGGTAACTCGCTTATCCGGAGCCACTTGTGATGTTTACGCTTTGCGGATAAAAGGGAGCGTTCCTCGAGACAAGTCGTTGCCAGACCCTATCTTCCACGGTTTACGGCTGGCGTTCCGGCGCGATTACCCCCGGGACACCCGGTTTAACCCTTGCGAGTTGGTGTTGCGGAGCGATCAATCGCCAGCCGTGGATCGTCCTCCGCAACGTCATAAGTTCGAGTTGGCACTGCTGGACATCCGCCGCTGCCTGGTCGATCCGCCGATGGAGGATCGGGCCGATGCCCTCCCCCGGGCCGCGATGCAAGTCGACCGCTTTGTCGAGTCGATCGCTTGCGATCCGGACAAAACCAAGGCGTTGATCGACACCGTCCGCGCCGTTCTGGAATCCACGGGACCCGGCAGCACGACCGCCGAGGCGAAACTGATGCGGTCGCTCGCCTCGACCGCCTATTGGTGCGTCGATGGGTTGGCGGCCGTCCCGCCGTCGGACGCGAAACAGCGTTTGGAGGTTCTGCGGCAACTTGCTGGATATGCGGTGGAAAGCCTGGCGTTCCGGCGACCCCGCGACTCGTTCGGAAGCCGGCGTCGGTCCATCGCCTTCGAGGTCCTCACCGACGCCCACCCCTACCTCGATCTGCCGGAAGCCGTCCGGGTCGCCCGGTCGATCGTCCTCTCCGCGGCGGGAAACGATTTCCGCGGCGCCATCGACTTCCTGAAGGCGCGCTTCGAGCAACGGCGCGAGGAGCCTGACCAGGAATTGGTGGACGCCTTGCTCGGCGTCGCCGAGCGGACCCGGTCCCGTTCCATTGCCTTCGGCGCCCTCGACTTCCTGGTCGAGACGGGGGTGATCGGCGAGTTCCAGGCCCTCGACCGATTGGACGCATGGAAGGAGCGGAACGAACGAAGGGGTTGACCCGTCGCTTGAGGTTTTGGGGGTGACGATTTGGGGTGACTGACGATTTGAGGTCACATCTCCGATTTTGACAATCCGTCTGCTTGGGACCAACCCGTCGAGCCCGAGGGGAACCGGACCCGGTACGCGACGAGCCAATTGTCAAATTCGGAGATGTGACCCCATTGCGGACCGGATTGCGTAGATGCCCGTCCCGCGGGGACAGGCTCTAACTAAGGCCATTCAGATCTGACCCCAAAGGGATCTGCGACATAGCATGGATTGATCCCGGCAATTCCACCGGATTAAGCGAGGCTTCCTCAGCGGTTGCGCACCGACCGGGGTAGGATCTGAAATGATGATCCACCGTCCGCCCCGATCGACCAATAGTCAAACATTTAGATCTGACCCCGCAGGCAACTGATTGGGCTTGTCCATGGTTGGACGAGCGGGGAAAGTTGAGCGATGGCTTTGTTGAAGAGACTGGTTACGTTCCGTTTGATCTTGATGGGGGGCGTTGTTCTTGCCTCGCCAGCGGCGGTGCCTCGAGTACCGGTGGCCCGGGAGGAGTGGGCAGGAAGACAAGGAACATTCTCGCCTGTCCCGGTGCGCAATGTGCGTTTGGAAGGTGGCTTCTGGGGACCGAAGCTTCGGGTTTACAATGAGCGCACCATCCCACACTCGTGGCAATACATGGACCATAACCTTCGGTCGCTGCGCAAGGCAGCCGGTGAGAAGATCGACGGCCCGTTTAATGGAACTTGGGATGAAGCGAACCTCTACAAACTACTCGAGACCGTCGCCCATTCCCTCGGGATGAGTCCGGATGCGGAGTTGGAGCGGAAGGTGGACGGGATCGTGGAGTTGATCGGTCGGGCGCAACGCACGAACGGCTACGCCCATGTCTTCGTCATCAACGAGGGAAAGCCGGAGTGGGACCCGGCCTTTCTCGATGGCTCGCATGATGGTTACGTGCTCGGACACATGATCGAGGCTGCGATTGAGTATCATGCGAACACCGGCAAGCGCGCCTTTCTCGATATCGCCTGCAAAGCGGCGGACGAGGCGTATGCCCATTTTCTTGGGCCCCGGGGTGTGCCCGGCTTCTGTGGGCACGCCGAGTTGGAGATGGCACTGGTGGAGTTGGCGCGCGCCACCGGCCGCACGCGGTATGTCGAGTTGGCCAAGGCATTCGTCGAGTGGCGTGGGCGTGGGGTGGTCAGGCCCGCTGGCGCAACCCCGCGATCCTGCTTTCAGGATCTTGTTCCGCTTCGCCAGCAGCGGAATCTGGATGGGCACGCCGTCAGGTCCACGTTCTTTGCGACTGGAGTGGCAGACTTGGCCCTGGCGACCGGCGATCCGGACTATCGTCTCTCGGCGAACCGCTTTTGGGACAGTGTCACGATGCGCCGAATGACCATCACGGGCAGCACCGGACCTCGCGAGGAGCACGAGGCCTTTGGCGAGGATTACCAACTTCCCAACAGCGGATATTATGAATCATGCGCGGCCTGTGGACTGATGGACTTCGCGCAAAGGATGTTCCTCCTGGAGGGCGGAGCCGATGCCGGTGACGTGCTGGAACGGGTTCTCTACAATGCCGTCCTGCACGGCATCTCCCTGGATGGGACCAATTCTTACTATCAGAACCCCCTCAGCGACACCGGTCGGAGACGGTACAACTCCTGGGTTTGCTGCCCTCCGAACCTGTCACGCACGCTCTTTCAGGTCGGGCGGTATGCCTACGCGTCCGGAGGCCAGGACGCGTTCCTGAACTTGTTTGTGGCCGGAGCCGCGCAGATACCGGTGAAGGGCGGCTCCGTAGAACTCAGAATTGAAACGGAGTATCCGTGGGATGGAAAAGTGGTCATCAGGGTAACGCCAGGCAAGGTGTCCCGCTTCGCAGTCAATCTGCGCTGGCCCGGCTGGTGCAGGACCGCGACTCTGTCGATCAACGCATCCCAGCTCAATCCCCTGACCAAGACCGATCGCGGCTACATCCGCTTGGACCGTGAGTGGCGGGAAGGCGATGTCATCGAGTTTGTCATGGACATGCCGGTCGAGCGCATCGAAGCGCACCCGATGATCAAGGATTGCGTGGGCAGAGTGGCCCTTCAACGCGGCCCACTGGTCTACGGATTCGAGGGCGTGGACAACGGTGGAAGGGCAGCCCCGGAACTGGCGGAGCTTCCACGGCTTCGGGTGGAGTCCCGCGCCGATTTGCTCGGTGGCGTCCGGATCGTAACCGGCGACGACGCCGAGGGTAGGAGATTCGTCGCGATTCCCTTCTACGCGATGGCCAATCGCGCGGAATCCGTTCAGGAGGTCTGGACCACACAACGCGGATCGAGGCCAAGCGAAGCCTGGTGGGAAGGTCAGATTTACCGAAGCGCCGACTCAGCCGTTCAAGAGGCAGTGGCCCCGAGTCCGACCGAGAAGGACGCCAGATAGCCCCATCTGCATCACCCCCTGCCGCACCTCCCCAGCACGAAACACCCGATCCCTCGGCGCTGTGGAAGGGTTCCTGCGTCGATTCCGACCCATGAATGCGATTCGCTTATTCTTGGTCAGGTGCCCTCGATGGCTCGTCGCCGCCTTACTCACTTCCGTCCAGCTCCCGGCTGAGGATGCCGTTCTGAGTGCAGACTTCGCCGTTCGCTCGGGGACGATCCGTCCCCTCCACGGCATCAACAAGGGGCCGTTGGCACCGGGGGGGGTGTTCGACGTGATCCAGGAACAAAGGGAACTGGGGATTCCGTTCACGCGCCTTCACGACTGCGGCTGGCCTAATCCGTATGTCGTCGATCACCATGCGGTTTTCCCCAACCCGAACGCGGATCCTGCGCTGCCGGAGAGTTATGATTTCCGGCTTACCGACGAATACATCGACGCCGTGCGCCGGACCGGGGCGGAACCCATCTACCGCCTGGGCGAGAGCATCGAGCACACGAGTGTGAAGCGCCACGTCCATCCGCCTGCCGATATGGCACGATGGGCGGCGGTCTGCCTCGGCATCATCCGACACTACAACGAGGGCTGGGCTGACGGATTTCATCATGGCATCCGCTATTGGGAGATCTGGAACGAGCCGGAGAACCGCCCGGTCATGTGGAGCGGCACGGACGGCGATTACCTGCGGCTCTATCAAACCGCCGCGGCCGGCATCAAAGGACGATTCCCGGACTTGAAGGTCGGCGGCCCGGCCCTCGGAGCCAGCGGCAGCTTTGTCAAAGGTCAGTTCATTCCAACGGAATTTGCCATCAGCTTTCTGAAGATGTGCCGCAGGGACAAGGTGCCGCTGGATTTCTTCTCCTGGCATTGCTACACCGCAGACCCTGCGGAGCTTGTCGCGCGTTCCTGGGCCATTCGGCGACTCCTGGATTCGCAAGGGTTTACGGAGACCGAGAGCCATCTGAACGAATGGAACTTTCTCCCCGGAAATACCTGGATGCCGATCACCAGGGCGGGAACTCCAACCGTCCGCCAGCGCTACTACGAGGAGATGGCGGGCGCGGCCGGAGCCGCATTCATCGCTGCTTCGTTGCTCGAGCTACAGGACGCACCCATCGATATCTGCAATCTCTACCACGGCGAACTGGGTGCGTTCGGTATCTTCACCGAGCAGGGCGTGCCGCAGAAGGCCTATCAAGCTCTGCGCATGTTTCATGGTCTCGTCGAAACCCCCCGGCGTGTGGAAACCCAGGGTGCGGTTGCTGGAAAGCTGGCCTGTGGAGCCGGCTTGAGCACCGACGGGCGAGCGGCGACGATGCTGGTGAGCAACTTCGCTGACCCGCGTCAGGACTTCGTCCTGAACTGGAGGGCATTCGCCTGGACCGGCGGTGTGACGGCGGAGGTACGCATCGTCGATGGCGGAAGCGGCGCTCCGGATGTGCGAACCGAATCGTTCGAGCTCGAGGGCGCCTGGTTGCGCCTGACGTTGAGGGCGCCGGCCATCGCGCTGGTCCGCCTGCGCCCGACCCGCGGCGCGTCAGCGAAGACGATGCTGTCGGTCGCTGCGCCCGCGAACCGGTTGCTGTTTCAGCGGAGCCGTGTCGGGAATGCGCCGATTCATGTCACGGGTAGTTGCGCATGGCCGGGAACGGCGATCGAGGCGCGGATCGTCGAGACTGCCACGGGCCAGACTGGGCAATGACAATTATTCTTGGCTTCAGTGCCAATTAGAAACCCCCTCGGGGCCGGCATGGGTTTGGTTTGAGAAACTGCATGGTGCATGGGGTCAGATCTAAATTGTTGACTATTAGGGCAGGTGCCGGCAGGTGAATGTCAAACATTTAGATCTGACCCCACGAGAACGGGATCAGGCGATGACCGCCTTGACGACCTGGCTGCCCGGTTTGGTGACGTTGGTGAGGCGCATGCTCACCC
This sequence comes from Verrucomicrobiota bacterium, assembly GCA_038328885.1. Classification (GTDB taxonomy): domain Bacteria; phylum Verrucomicrobiota; class Verrucomicrobiia; order Limisphaerales; family CAIMTB01; genus CAIMTB01. The sequence goes on from JBBQML010000043.1 coordinate 9,818, forward strand.
CGGAGACGGGATAGGTGAGGCGCAGGTGGTCGAAGCCCAGCATCGCGAGCACGGTCGCGTGGAAGTCATGGACCGAGACGCGGTCGATGACCGACTGGTAGCCGAAGTCGTCGGTCTCCCCGTGGGTGTACCCGGGACGAACGCCCCCGCCGGCCATCCAGAGGGTGAAGGCGGCGGGGTTGTGATCGCGCCCGACGAGCTGCATCTCCACGCCGCTGCGGTTCTCGCGCATCGAGGTGCGGCCGAATTCGCCGCTCCAGATGACGAGGGTGTCCTCGAGGAGGCCGCGTCGCTTCAGGTCCGAGAGGAGGGCCATGAGCGGGCGGTCGACGCTCTGGCACTTCTGTTTGAAGCCGTGGTGCAGGGCCTCGGATTCGCCGGCGCCATGGGAGTCCCAGCCCCAGTCGAAGAGCTGGATGAAGCGGACACCGCGTTCGGCCAGGCGTCGGGCCAGCAGGCAGTTGTTGGCGAAGGACTCCTTGCCGGGTTCGGTGCCGTAGAGTTGGTGGGTGCCGGCCGGTTCGCGGGTGATGTCGAAGGCGTCGGTGGCATCGACCTGCATCCGGAACGCGAGCTCGTACTGGGCGATGCGGGTGAGGGTTTCCGGGTCGCCCAGGTCGCGGGCGGTTTTCTCATTGATCTCCTGGAGGGCGTCGAGGGTACGGCGGCGGAGGCCGCGGGTGATGCCGGGCGGGTTGGAGAGAAAGAGGACGGGATCGCCTTGGGAACGGCATTGTACGCCCTGATACACGGAGGGTAGGAAGCCGGAGCCCCAGATCGATTTGCCGGCGTCGGGGTTCTTTCCCCCACTGGTCAGGACGATGAAGCCCGGGAGGTTCTGGTTCTCGGAACCGAGGCCGTAGGTGGCCCAAGCCCCGGCGCTGGCGGCGCCGGGATTCTGGGAGCCGGTGTGCATGAGCAGTTGGGCCGGGCCGTGGTTGAACTGGTCCGTGTACATCGACTTGATGAAGCACACGTCATCCACCATGGAGGCGAAGAGAGGCAGGCGATCGGAGACCCACTGACGGCTCTGACCGTGCTGCTGGAAGGGGAATTGGGGGCCGAGCATTTTCGGGACCCCCTGGATGAAGGCGAACTGTTTACCGGCGAGCAGCGAGGCCGGGCAATCCTTGCCGTCCTGGCGTGCCAGCTCGGGTTTGTAGTCGAACAACTCGAGTTGGCTGGGCGAGCCGGCCATGTGGAGGTAGATCACCCGCTTGGCCCGTCCCGGGAACTGGGGAGCGGCGGGCAACAGGGGGCGGGCGGGGTCCTTCGCGCCGATCGCGCTGGCTCCCCACGCCCGGCCGGAGGTGGTGGCGAACCAAAGGGCGCCGAGCCCGCTGGCGCAGTTCCGGAGGAAATGCCGCCGGGTGCGCTGGAGCCGTTGCTCGTGCAGGAACAGGGGATTGGGGACATTCAGGTCGTTCATGGCGGGGGATCAGCGGGTGAGGGCGAGGTCGAGGTTGAGCAGGGTGTTGGCCACGAGCACCAGCGCGGCCCGTTCGGGGGTGGGGGCCAGCTTGTCGGCGGACGCGGGGTCTGCCTCAAGGTCCCCGAGCGCTCCCTGGTAGAGCTTCAGGAGGCTGTCGAGCATGGCCCGGGACGGTGGTTCCAGCAGGAGCAATCGGCAGGCGTATTGGATTTGCGCGGGTGGGTCTTCGCCGGCGGCCTCCATCCGGTTGGCGAAGGACTGGGCCATTTCGATGAACGCCGGGTCGTTGAGGACGGTAAGGGCCTGGAGGGGGGTGTTGCTGGGGAGGCGGCGTGCGGTGCAGGCGTCGCGGGTGGGGGCGTCAAACGTGAGGAACCCCGGGTAGCCGCTGGTCCGTTTCTGGTAGGTGTAGATGGCCCGGCGGAACCGGTCCGCGTCCTGGGAAGTGTTCCAGCGGTCGCCGCTGTAGACCGTGCTCCAGACACCTTCGGGCTGGGGGGGGTAGACGGGGGGGCCGAAGGCCTTGGTGGAGAGGGAACCGGAGAGGGCGAGGGCCTGGTCCCGAACCATCTCGGCGGTGAGGCGCGCGCGCGGTCCGCGGGCGTAGAGAAGATTCCCGGGGTCGAGATCCGCCAGGGCCGGGGTGATCCTGGCGCTCTGGGCGTAGGTGGCGGAGAGGGCAATCTCGCGGAGGAACCGTTTCACCGACCAGCGCCATTCGCCACGCAGGCGAAGGGCGAGGTGGTCGAGGAGTTCGGGGTGCGTGGGGCGGGCGCCGCTCGTTCCGAAGTCCTCGAGCGTTTCGACGATCCCCCGGCCTAACAGTTCGGCCCAGAGGCGGTTGGCAAGGACCCGGGCCGCGAGGGGGTTCTGGTCGCCGACCAGCCACCGGGCCAGGTCGAGCCGGGTGAGTGGACGGTCGCTTTTTGGGGGCCTGAGGACGTCGGGGATGCCCGGTTGGACCCGTTCGTCGAGGGTGGTGCGATTGCCCCGGACGAAGACCCGGGTCTCGCGCATCGCGGGTTCAGGGCGTTCGGCCAGGATGGGGACCCGCGTTCCGGGGACATCCTTGATGAGGTCGCGCAGGGATTGGAGGGCCTTCCATCCCTCGAGGCGCTGGGGCGTGCCGACGAACGTCGAGAGGCGGGGATCGGTGGAGGCGGAGAGAGTGAAGTTCCGGAGTGGGCAGCCCTGGACGCCGCTGTTGGAGGCGATGCCGTGTTCGAAGGTGATTTCGAGGGTGGCGTCGGAAGCGGCCTCGAGGGGCTTCCGGAGCACTACCACGGCCCGTCGCGGGGAGGACATCACGGGGTAACTGCCGAAGCCGCCGCCGGAGTCGATGACGCGGGCCGGGTCAAAGGGGCCGGCCAGGTAATCAGCGATGAGTTCCTGCAGCTGCACCGGCTGGTTCGTGGCGCCCGGAGTGGCCAGGGCGATCGTGATCTTGGAGAACGTCTGACCCCGTTCGGGCGGGCCCTTGGGGTCCGGGGAGAGTGGGTCGATGTCGATGCGGAGCGCCGTCAGGCCGGGAACGACGGGGGTGGTGAGGGTGTAGATGACCTTGACAGGAAGCGTGCCTCCGGACCGGAGCCGTCCGTCGGGCGCGATGCTGAGGGTGCCGCCGCTGGCTTTGGCCGCGCTGGGGACGACGGGCTTCCAGTCGGTGACTTCCTTGACCGCCTGCAGGGCTTGGTCGTTGAGCGCCCGACGCTGGTCCCGGGCTTCCTGTTGGAGGCGGACGATCTCGTCCCGCCGGCCTGCCTCCTGGGGGAAGAGGAAGCGGGGGAAGTCGTCGTTCTGGTCGCAGTCCTCGGTGTTGTTGAAGAACGCCACGAAGCGGTAGTAATCGCGATGGGGGAAGGGATCGTAGGGGTGGGCGTGACACTGGGCACAGCCGAAGGTAGTGGCCTGCCAGGCGGTCCAGGTGGTGTTGACCCGGTCAAGGACGGCGACGGTTCGATACTCCTCGTCGTCGGTGCCTCCCTCGGTGTTGTTCTGGGTGTTGCGGTGGAAGGCGGTGGCGAGCAGGTCATCGGCGCTGGGATGGTCGAGGAGGTCGCCCGCGAGTTGGCGG